>JBJOPP010000313.1:0-17236 GCA_046050685.1 Bacteroidota bacterium | reverse complement strand
TATACCTGGAATATCGATGGCACTGAATATACAAGTGAAAACGTAACGTTCCCTCTTCCAAGTGGTATAGGTGAAACGTTCGAAGCGTGTTTGGATGTTGTGGGTGTTGGTGGATGTATGGATGCTCAGTGTTACACCGTTAGTGTAAGCACGAGCTCTTATGTATATGTTCCGAATTCATTTACTCCGGACGGAGACGGAAAAAACGATGTATTCGCACCGGTAGTTACAGGATTGTCGAGTACATCACGATACAGCTTCTCAGTATACAACAGATGGGGAGATTTGATATTCGATACAAAAGATCCGAAAGATGTTTGGATTGGCGATGTTAACGGAGGAAGTCACTTTGCAGAAGATGGCGCCTATGTATACGAAATTAAGATTCAGTTTAGCTCAGGAGAAGAGCCTTTCAAACGAATGGGTACTGTAGTCCTCGTTCGCTAACGAATTAATACAATAAAACCATTGAATTCACGAGCTTCACCGCTCGTGAATTTTGCTTTTATAAGGTAGGAATAAACCCCTTCGGGAGCGAAATAGTCTCCCTTTCTTACTTCCCCAATCCATGGAGTATTCGGTTTTTCACTGGTGAAAACTATCTGCCCCCATCGGTCGAACACGAGTGTTTCAACTTCAGTCCAACCGTTGATTTCAGGAAACCAAATGTCGTTAATCCCGTCGTTATTGGGAGTAAACGAATTGGGGATGTAAACATAGATATTGCAATCTTCAAATTCCATATTCCAATTACGCGATACTGTTTCGCATACATTGGAAACTGTCACGGAATAATTTCCAGATTCAAAAAAGGGGTGTGTTGAAAGTTCGGTTCCATCGAACCACAAGAAGTATTCTGCAGTTGGCGAAGTTGCTGTAAGCGTTATTGTGTCGCCTTGGCAATAGGTGTAATTGTTTCCAATGGGAATAACAATTGGATCGAGGTAAGAGATGATTACTGAATCAGAAACTACGCACACACCGTCTGAATACGATGCCGTTAGCAACCCTGAAGAATTCGCAGTATACGTTGAAGAAAGCGTGCTTCCATTCCAAGTAATTTGATCGTTGAAGGAAAAACTTAATGTCTCCCCCGTGCACAGGGTTGTGTCATTCCCTAAAGCGATGATAGGAGGCTCTACGACTGTTACTAATGCGCTGTCGAGCATTGGGCAGCCGTTATAGAAATAAGTGCCGTAAATCGTTCCTGACGCCGAAATGGGAAGGGTGTTACTCGTTGTGCCGTTTCCCCATAAAACGCTTTGACTCGTGGTGTAGGAATAGGGCTGATCTGCGCATACTGTCACATCCGGACCGAGAGTCCAATTGGGAAGTGTCACAATAGAAACATTCACCACGTCTGTAAGTGAGCAACCGTTGAGTGTTGCGGTCACTTGATAGTTTCCAGAATTCTGAACATTGTAGTTTGCTGTGGCTGGTCCGTTCAACCATTGGACAGAGGTAAAATTGCCAGTTGCAAGTAAAGCAGCGGTTCCACCAGGACAAATGACAGTATCGTTTCCTCCGAAAACAGAGACTTCTATTGGCGATACCACAAAATCGAAAGAGCCGCTAGCGGTATTTCCGCATGCGTCTGTAACATAGCCAGCAAGGTCTGAAATTGCTAATGTGTAATTTCCAGGAGGAAGATTTCCGAGTGTTGGAATTAAAGTCACCGATGGGTTTCCTGGAGAATTTGGTGCAGGAAGTTGAATAGAATTGATGGTGACATTTCCTGAAGGGCCTGTAAGTTGAAAATCAACGGGCTGAATAGAGGTCGTAACAATGTTTTCATCGAATTCAACTACAACACCGGGGTTGTTACAATCGGTTGTTACATTCAGAATGCTTGGGTTAATGTCATCGAACAGAGACGCTGTTGAATTTGAAAAGTCAATGGTGTATCCGCTCGCGCTATTCGACCAATTCATAACAACCAAAGCATATGTTTGTCCGGCAACAACATTTAAATCGCCATTGAAGGCAGGCCCATTGAGATCTCCTGGTCCATTGGAATTTCCAGTTCCTCCGTCTGTTGTAGAAATTCCGGTTGGGCCTGATCCGAAGAAAAGACCGTATGAATTGCAGCTCACCTCTGGGGAAGTTCCGTTCATGATACCCGCGCATCCGTTGTCTGTGATGTTGAACATTCCCCAATCGTAATCGGCATCAATATCCGCAGGATCTAGGACGAATCCCATATTTCCAGATTCGGTTACCGTGAACGTGTACCACATGGAACTCGTCTCTGTGCCGCTGTTGCATGCTCCTGTTGGTTCGAAAATAGTTCCAAAAGTTGATGTGGCATTGGCCTCTGTATAGACGTCTTCACACAACTGAATGGCACCGTTGCAATCACTTACGCTTTGCGCAAAAAGTTGCGAAGCGAAAAGGAAAACAAATACGAATGTTGCGATGCGTTTCATGGAAAACAGTTAAGGCAGGTTATGCAATTTACTGTTTTTTTGTGGCTTTATGAAGAAAGATGATTTTTATATGGAAATGAACTCTCCGATTTTCTGATGAACAATTTCTATTGATTTCACTCCGCCCTTTTTCAACCTAAGTAGGCTTTCCAACGGTTCCATAACAGGCTCATCTGATAGGTCGAAACACCCGTAATGCATGGGGATCATTTTCTTGGCTTTCATTTCTTGTGCTGCACGCAGTGCGTCATTCGGAGAAATGTGATTTTGTTTCATAAACCATTCGGGTTGGTAAGCGCCAATGCCAATGACGCAACAATCGATGTTGAAATAATCACCCACTTCTTTCAGATGAGTATTGTATCCCGTATCACCACTGAAGTAAATTGTTTTGTTTTCGGTTTGTATCACGAAAGCACCCCAAAGGTGTTCGTTGTAATCGAATAGGCCGCGCTTCGACCAATGTTGGGCGGGCATGAAGGAAATCGAAAGTTTGTTTTTCAATTCAGAAAATACTTGATACCAACCTGCTTCTTCAATGTTTTTATGTCCGCATAAACTGCGAATCAACGAACCCATTTTAAGGCCTGTTAAAATCTTAGCTTCCGTAGATTTTTTCAGTATGGCTTTCAAGCTTTTTCCGCTCAAATGATCACGGTGATTGTGACTCAACAATATGTAATCAATATGCGGAATTTCGTTTGTATTGAATGGAAGTGAAGAGTATCTCTTGTGGAAGGGAGACAGCTTTTCAAATACCGGATCTGTAATGATATTCAAGCCGTTGATGCGAATGAAAAAACAAGCGTGACCGAGCCAAGCTATTCCATCTTCATTTCCATTTAACCAATTGAAATCAGAAGATACTTCTGGTCCCTTCATTCCCATTTTTTTCTCGGCTTGAAAGGGATTGGTCGCACGTTTCCATTTCATCACATCTTTCAGGTTCGGTTCGAATTGTGTGTGGAAATTCATGAAACGACCTGACGGGTCTAAAGGTGTTTTTACTTCAACGAAGTTGGGATGAATATACGCTAGCTCGGTGTTCTCTGTCTTCTTCATAAACGTGAAACAAAGTAACGGCAGAATCGTTCGCCGCAAAAGAAAAAGGGCCGACGAATCGGCCCTCTTCCACATAAAAAAATAAAAAGCTTAGTGCTTCACAAAACGTTGGTTGCTTGTACCGTTTTCGTTTTGGTATTGTACTTCGTATACACCGTTTGCAAGGGTTGAAACATCAACCTTAGCGATACCGTTGTTGAAGTTGTTGAATGAAGTAACCAACTGTCCGTTTGCATTGAAGATGCGAATAACGCCATTTTCGTTTGCTGGAAGTTGAATGTTCAATTCAGAAGATGTTGGGTTTGGGAAAACACTGAAATTTGTTTTCGCCATAGCACCTTCTTGAACGCTTACAAGGTCAAGAGAAACACATACATAGATTTGGTCGTTGTCGGTTACTGGGTCAGCAGCCGTTTCTGGTTGAACGTGAATACCAGGTTCGAAATCGCGTTGAACGATCAAGTGAATTTTATCTCCGTAAGCGAATGGCGCCATTGAAGCGTATACATACTCATATCCGTCTTCTGCAAGGTCTGGAGTGATGTCAGAAGGAGCGGTCCAGGTTGCACCACCATCGTCTGATTTCACAGCATAGATATGACGAAGGTATTCTGCGCCATTGAAGTAATTTTCATTAACTGCTTGATAAGAACAGAAGATTGTTCCGTCTGCAGCTTCAGCTAGTTGAGGATGCGAAGCGATACCGCTGTTTCCGTATTGACCAACCTCTGTTGTTGCAGCAGGAATTGTTGTGTCTACATCTGGAGAAACTCCAATTTCAAGAACTTCAGTAGCTGGATCAACCATGTTTTCGTTCCAGTAAGCAATGCTTCCACCCAATGGGAAGTAGCTGTAAACTGAATCGATTACACCAAGATCATCTGTGTAGAACATTGTTCCGAATGCAGCGTGCGCGGTACCGCTAGCGTCGATGTAAACCGCACCTGCTCCATCAGAAGAAAGAATAGTGTCTTGAATACCATCTAAAGCAACGTCAGTTCCTTGGTCAATAACGTAGTTATCGATCGGGAAATCCCAGATTGTGCTGCGGGTCCAAGTTGTTCCGTTGTCGTTAGAAATCCAGATGTAAGAATCTTGAAGATCTCCGAAAGTAGCAATGGCAATTTTATTTCCACGTGCGTAAATAGCATAGGTGTCAGCCGAGAATCCGTCAACTAAAGCTGTGTTTTCTTCACCAGGAAGTAAAACTTCAGTTAGATCCCAAGTTGCTCCTCCGTCTGTTGAACGGTTGTAAAGAATGGCACCGGTCATTCCGTTTGTATAAGCACCCACGTTAGGGTCAGACAAACAGATCATGTGAATGCTGTTTCCGTCGGCACCACCTGAAGTAGCGCGCGGCCAGAACATTGCAAATCCAGAAGGGGTTGGAACAATAGAGTTTACCCATGTTCCTGTACCAATAGTAGGACGAGCCCAAACTTTGATTCCTGCTGAACCGCTGTGGTTCATTAAGATTTCAGATCCGTTTGAAGGGTGTATTAATGATGTCCATCCGGTACGCATGCTTTCAACACGTTGTGTAATGTCGTCTTGCCATGCACCAGCTGTGCGGTAGTTGTAACCTGTTCCGCGGTCAGGATAAGTGTCTGAAGAATTTGTTGCACTGAAAGTGAAACAAGCTGCAACACCAGCATCGTCAGCAATAATGCGGTTTTGAACACTGTTGTTGGTTTGTAAATCGTAAATAGAAGTTCCTACATACTCTTCCACTTGAACCATACTCTTTGCAGTTGAAACTGCGTATGGAGCTTTAGATTGTTGAGAAACCTGTGTGCCAACTGTAGTGTTGGTGTACGGATTGAATTTCGCTGCCTTGTTTTGTGAGGCAGTCAATTTGGTTGGAATTTGCTGAGCGCTAGCGCTGAAAGCAACACCCATTGCCAAGGCAAAGTAGAGTCTTTTCATAGTAGTGGTTTAGATTAGCGAACTAATTTAGCAAAAATTGGTTTCAATACTTAAATCAATGAAAAAAATATAATGAAGGCGATAATAATCAATATTGGTGACGAACTTTTAATCGGACAAACCATTAACACCAATGCTGCATGGATGGGGCAATACTTAAATAGTTTCGGAATTGAAGTTGAATCATCGCATTGTATTTCAGACAAGGGCCCTGTTATTTTTCGTGAAATAGATCAGGCGTTGAATAAAGCTCAGTTGGTGGTTGTTACAGGTGGATTGGGCCCTACGAAAGATGATATAACGAAGCATACGTTGTGTGAGCTTTTTCAGACAGGGCTGGTTATGCACGAGCCAAGTTACTTGCGCGTTAAAGCTTTTTTCGAATCAAGAGGATTACCCTTTTTAAAAGTAAACGAGCATCAGGCGTTAGTGCCGGAAGCTTGCACCGTCTTAGAGAATATGGTTGGAACCGCCAATGGTATGTGGTTCGAAAGGAATGGAAATGTTTGCGTTTCGCTGCCGGGTGTTCCTTTTGAAATGCAATATTTAATGGAGAAGGAAGTCGTTCCGCGTTTTCAACAAAAAAACGAATTGCCGAACATTGTTCACAGAACTGTATTAACGCAAGGTGTGGGAGAGAGTTTTCTTGCCGATCTTCTTACCGATTGGGAGAACTCGTTGGCTGCGGAGGATATTCGTCTTGCCTATTTGCCTTCACCCGGAATGGTGAAGTTGCGCATGTCTATTTATGGCGGCGCCGAAGAAGCTGTGCTTCAAGAAAGAATACAGCGAAAAGAACAAGAGCTGCACGAAATAATTGGAGACTATATTTTCGGATATGGAAAAGAAACGATACAAAGTGTGTTGGTAGACAAATTGAAACAAGTTGAAAAGACAGTGAGCTTTGCAGAAAGTTGCACTGGAGGTATGATGGCTCAGAAGCTGACGGATGTGTCTGGCGCAAGTCACGTATTTCAATCGGGATGGGTGGTTTATCATGCTCAATCGAAATCAGAACAGTTGGGTATTGACGCTGAAATAATTTCGAAATACGGAGAGATAAGTGGTGAAGTTGCAACCGCTATGGCAGATTGCGCAAGGATAAAATCTGGAAGTGATTTCGCGCTGTCTTCAACCGGATGGGCGGGACCCGATGGAGGAGATGAAACGCATGGTGTAGGGACAATTTTTGTAGCTCTTTCATCTGAAAATGGAACAATTGTTAAGAAGTTGAAGTTTGGAAAGAACCGCATGCGTAATCGGGAAATGGCTTCAGATGCGGCTTTCATGCTTTTAATCAAAGAAATTCAGAAGTAAAAATTGGATTTATTAAAAAAGTGCGTATATTTGCACCCCTTTATTCACAAAAACTCATTCTTATGCCACGCATTTGTCAAATTACTGGAAAGAAGACTATCACTGGAAACCGTGTTTCTCACTCAAATATTAAAACCCGTAGAAAATTCTATCCAAACTTGCAGTACAAGCGTTTTTGGTTGGCTGAAGAAGGTCGTTGGGTTCAATTGCGCGTAACTCCGAAAGGAATGAAAACCATCAACAAGATTGGTTTGGCTGCCGCAATGAAAAGAGCGAAAGAAAACGGAATCGGATAATATTTTTATATCGAAATTGTAATAAGGTTGAGTTCGCTCAACCTTTTTTGTTTTGCACTCGGGAAATTCTGCTAATTTCCCTATATTTGCAACCCTTAAATTGTTTTGACCAATATTGAATTTACATGCAAAATAGATCGCTACTCTGGATTTTTATTATCCTTTTAACCCTATCGGTTGCCTACCTTTTGTCGTTCAGCTTTATTTCTAAAAGCTACGAAAACGTAGTGTTTCAAGCTGTTGAAGAGACTATCACAGACGATTTAGTAAAAGGTGAATTGTTGAAGAATTATGGCGACACCATGGTGGTTGCAGATTCTCTTCGTGGTGCAGGATTCGAAGCCTACCGCGACAGCATTATTACTATGCGTCACGGAAGTATCGACGGTTTCGTAAAAGCTAACTTCGACGCAAAGCGTGAAGAATTATTCACTTCGAAATACAACAAGGCTCTTCGCGATAGCGCAGATGCAGTTGCTTTCCCATTGATGGGATATAGCTACGGTTATTTGAAATCGCACGAGTTGGCGTTGGGTCTTGACTTGAAAGGTGGTATGAGTGTTACCCTTGAGGTAAGTATTCCAGACCTTCTTCTTTCATTAAGCGATTACAGCACTGATCCTACGTTCCTTGCTGCAATTGAGAATGCGAAGAAAGCACAATTGAACAGCACTGCAGATTTCTTAACTCTTTTTGAAGAGGAATGGAAAAAGTCAGGTCAACAAGGACAATTGTGGAGAAAGTTCAGCAATCAAACCAACCAAGACAAATTCAAATCGAATGCGTCAGATGAGGATATCATCAAAGTTTTACGTAAAGAAGCTAACGACGCGATTGACAACACAGAGAACATCATCCGTAAGCGTATTGACCAATTTGGTGTGACTTCACCAAACGTTCAAAAGCAATCGTTAACAAGCCGTATTGTTGTTGAATTACCAGGTGTTACTGACCAAGAGCGTGTTCGTAAGAACTTGAAGAGTACTGCGAACCTTGAGTTTTGGAATACATACTTCAACGTAGAAATTGCGCAAGCAATGATTGACTTGAACACTGCCTTAGGTAAAATTCAAGCTCCGGAATTGTACGCTCCAGTTCAAGACACAGCGAAGAAAGATACAACAGCTACTGCGCCTGCGGTGAAGCCTGATGATCAATTAACAGAAGACGAGAAGAAGCGTAAGTATCCATTGTTCGCGATTTTCGGTCCGAATATTCCAACAGACAACACATCTGTTCCATCTGCAATCGCTGGATCTGCTAAGGTTACAGACATGGAAGCGGTAGATCGCATTTTCAATTCGGATCTAGCGAAAAGCATGTTCCCGAAAGATTTGCGTTTGATGTGGAGTGCAAAACCTGAAAAAGGAATCGCAATTCTTTATGCAATCAAGGCAGACGAACTAAACGGACGTGCGCCACTTGATGGAAAATCAATTGTAGAAGCTCGTCAAGATTTCGATCCTATCAAAGGTGGTGTTGTGGTTGAAATGACCATGAGTCCAGATGTTGGAGCTCCGAAGTGGAAAGAAATGACTGCTAAGAACGCAGCAGACAACAACAGAGCTGTTGCAGTAGTTATGGATAACTTGGTTTATTCTGCACCATCTGTAAACGAAGAAATTCCAAACGGAAAATCAGTTATCACATTTGGTTCTGGTGACAATCGCGACAAGCAAATTTTAGAAGCGCAAGACTTAGCTGGATTATTGAAAGCTGGATCTCTTCCTGCTCCTGCGAAGATTATTGACGAAGTTGTAGTTGGTCCAAGCCTTGGAGATGAAAACATCAAAGCAGGTATCTGGTCGTTCATTGCAGCATTCATTGTAATTCTTCTTTACATGATGTTCTACTACGCTTGGGCGGGTTGGGCTGCAAACGTTGCATTGGTTGCTAACTTATTCTTCTTGATTGGTGCACTTGTATCATTAGGTGGAACATTGACTCTTCCTGGTATCGCTGGTATCGTGTTAACCATGGGTATGGCGGTAGATGCGAACGTATTGATTTACGAACGTGTTAAAGAAGAATTGCGTTTAGGTAAGCCTGTATCAGTTGCGATGCTTGACGGATTCAAGAAAGCATTGGGTGCGATCATCGATGGTAATGCAACAACATTAATCTCAGGTTTAGTATTGTTGGTAGTTGGAACGGGTCCTATGAAAGGTTTCGCAACAACGTTGATCATTGGTATTTTCACAACATTGTTTACTGCAATTGTTATCTCTCGTTTGATTCTTTACAAGCGTTTGGACAGCAAGAAAGAAATTACGTTCTACAGTAACATTACAAAGAACTGGTTCACAAAGATGAACTATGACTTCGTAACTAAGCGTTTCTTGTACTACGGAATTTCTGCTACTATCTTAATCGCTGGTGCGGTTTCTTGGAGCACACGTGGATTCAACATGGGTGTTGACTTTGTTGGAGGAACTTCATTCAAAGTGAAGTACGAAGAGAAGGTTGATCCAGAGGCAGTTCGTAGCGCTCTTTCAACGGCATTGGTTGAAAATGGAAATGCTGCGGCAAGCACGGTTCAAGCAATTGGTACTACTGGTAACGAATTGAAGATTACAACGAACTACTTAATCAACGACAACTCAAACGACGTTGCTCAACGCGTTCAAACTGACGTTGATAAGGCGTTAGGTCAAGTTGGAAAACATGAGATCACTACTTCATACAAGGTAGATGCGTCTATGAGTGATGACTTTAGAGCAGAAGCTATTTGGGCCGCTATTCTTACCTTATTGTTGGTAGGTATTTATGTTGTGTTCCGCTTCCGTAAAATTGACTTCGCAATTGGTGCAACGGTAGCATTGTTCCACGATGCATTGATGGTTATCTGCGCGTTCACATTGTTGAACGGAATTGTTCCATTCACTTTGGAAGTGAATCAAAACTTCGTTGCTGCTATCTTAACTGTAATTGGTTATTCGATCAACGATACCGTTGTAATCTTTGACCGTATTCGTGAATACTTCCGTGAGCGTCGTAACCCAGAGTTGAAGTCTACTATCAACGATGCATTGAACAGTACGTTAGGTCGTTCAATCAATACGTCTATGACTGTATTGTTGACCTTGGGTGTAATGTTCATCTTCGGTAGTGATGATATTCGCGGATTCGTTTTCGCAATGATCATTGGAGTAATCAGCGGGGTTTATTCAACCTTGTTTATTGCAACTCCAATTGTTGTGGATATGCGTAAAATGTTTGCAAAGAAAGAAGCGAAATAATATCGTATTAGAATACTTTGAAAGTGCCGGGATTTTCCCGGCATTTTTCTTTGAAAGACATTCAACAAGCTTACCTTTGTGGCATGAGTACTGGCGAGATTCTTATGATATTGTTTATCTACCTTTTGCTTTTCGGAGCGAAGGGTGTGCCGTCTATCGCGCGCACATTAGGCAAGACCATGTATCAGTTTCGCAACGCCGCCAAAGATGTTCAAGATGAAATATTGAAGAGCGCCGATGACATGCGCAAGCAAGCACGCGCTGAGGTTCCGTTGGATCAACTCATGAACGAAGAAGATTATCAAGCGCCTGTGCGCCCTGCACCACCTGTTGCGCCGCCTGTTCAGACCGAGACGAAAACCATTCCTGCAGATGATGTTCAGCCAGGAGGAACTGTATAGTTCAAACGGAGAATCGCTTATTCTTCACCACAACGTTTTCAATTCCTTTTCCATTCAAGATTTTCTTTCGTTGCCTTGGCAACAGAATACCATTCGTGTGTTTGGTAAAGAGCATTTAGAGCCTCGCTTGACGTGTTATTTCGGTCCGGCTTATTCCTATTCGAACGTGCATTGGAAAGCGAATGAGTTTCCGTCGATTCTTTTCCAACTAAAACAAGAAATTGAACATTTAGCCCAAGCGGAATTTAATGCCGTCCTCTGCAACTATTACAGAGACGGGCAAGATAGCATGGGGTGGCACAGCGACAATGAGAAAGAAATGGACAGCTCTTGTATAGCCTCTGTGTCCATTGGTGCTGAGCGCGTGCTTAAATTCAAATCGCGAAGTGATAAGAAAACATTATCATTTTCTCTTCCGCATGGCTCGTTGCTGTTGATGAATAATTTCCAAACGAATTGGCAACACGCGATTGGTAAAGTGAAGTCTGCTTCCCCCCGAATAAACTTTACGTTTCGGAAGATTTATTCTTAGAGGGAAGAGGACACTCCGCTTCACCATGTTTTTAAGTTTGTTCTTATCTTTGCACCCTATGAGTTTTGCCAGCAAAAAGGCGGTGAATGATACCGCAAAACAAATGTTGCTCGACGACTACTTTTTGGCTTGTTTAAGCCGCGAAGCTTCGTTGTTGGGAAGGAAAGAAGTACTGACTGGAAAAGCCAAGTTTGGTATTTTCGGGGATGGAAAAGAGCTGGCGCAAATTGCCATGGCCAAGCAATTTCAAAACGGAGATTGGAGATCTGGTTACTACCGTGATCAAACGTTCATGATGGCCATTGGTCAATTGACGGTTCAACAATATTTCGCAGCACTCTATGCACACACAGATACCGAAAAGGAACCTTCTTCAGGTGGAAGACAAATGGGGGGACACTTTTCCACGCGTGTTTTAGATGCGAACGGAAATTGGAAGAATGTGATGGAGATGAAAAATTCATCTTCAGATATTTCTCCTACAGGCGGTCAAATGCCACGTTTGTTGGGATTGGCTCAAGCTTCTAAGTATTACAAAGCGAATACCGCTCTTCATTCAAGAACGCAATTTTCAAATAAAGGAAATGAAGTAGCTTTCGGAACCATAGGTGATTCGAGCACTTCAGAAGGATTGTTCTGGGAAACCATGAACGCATCTGCTGTATTGGGCGTGCCCATGTGCATGTGTGTTTGGGACAACGGATGGGGAATTTCCGTTCCGAAAAAATATCAGACAGCGAAAGAAAGTATCTCGGAATCGTTAAGCGGAATGCAAAGCGAACCGGGTGCGGGTGGAATAAAAATATTCAAGGCGAAGGGTTGGGATTATGCGGAATTGATGCTCATGTTTGAGCAAGCGGTGAAGCATTCGCGCACACACCACCAGCCAGTTTTAATTCATGTGGAAGAATTGACTCAGCCGCAAGGCCACAGTACAAGCGGTTCTCACGAGCGTTACAAGACGAAAGAATTGTTGGAGTGGTATGAAGAATTCGATTGCATTGTGCAATTTGGAAAATTTTTGTTGGATAAAAAAGTAGCGGAGCAAGTAGAATTGGATGAGCTTCGTGCGAAAGCGAAGGCGCAAGCGCGCGCAGAGCAACGCACGGCTTGGGACGAATTCCGCGCACAAATTCAAGCTGACGTGAATGCAGCTATTTCATTGTTAGAAGCAGCCGGTCAGACGGAAGCAGCGGCATCGTTGAAGAACAACGGCGAGGCTATTCGTAAAGATGTTTTCGAAACCATTCGTAAAGTGTTGCGCTCGGTACGTGGGCAGCGCTCAGCTGAAATTCAAAATATAAAAAATTGGTTAGCTGCTGCGCAAGAGCGCATGCATAAAGCCTACAGCAGCGAGCTATACAGCGAGCGAAATGATTTAGATCGTTCCGTTTCTATTCAGTATTCAAGTGATGCAGAGATGGTTGACGGACGCGTGGTTCTTCGCGATTTTTGGGATGCGAAGTTGGCGGAGATGCCAGAAGTATTAATTTTCGGTGAAGACGTTGGAAAGATCGGAGGAGTAAATCAAACATGCGAAGGACTTCAAGATAAATACGGAGAATTGCGCGTGAGCGATACGGGTATTCGCGAGGCAACCATTGTTGGACAAGCGATTGGTTTGGCTATGCGCGGACTTCGTCCAGTTGCGGAAATTCAATACTTAGATTACATCTATTACGCGCTTCAGATTATGCGCGACGACTTGGCTACTGTGCGTTACAGATCTGCGGGAGGACAAATGGCGCCTGCAATTATTAGCACACGCGGTCACAGACTAGAAGGCATCTGGCACAGCGGAAGCCCTATGGGTGCTATCATTAGCAGTGTTCGCGGAATGGTGGTGTGTGTTCCAAGGAACATGACGCAAGCTGCGGGTATGTATAATAATTTGTTGAAAGGAAACGATCCAGCACTTGTTGTTGAATGTTTGAACGGCTACCGCAAGAAGGAAAAAATGCCGAGCAATCTTTCTGAAATGGTTGTTCCTATTGGTGTTGCTGAGGTGGTGAAAGTAGGAAGTGACATCACAGTTGTTTCATACGGAAGCACGTTGCACATGTGTTTGAGTGCTGCCGACGAATTAGCAAACATGGGAATATCTGTTGAAGTGGTAGATGCGCAAACGCTTCTTCCATTCGATACAACGGGCGTTTCAGCGTCGAGTGTTCAGAAAACAAATCGCTTGGTTGTTGTAGATGAAGACGTGGAAGGTGGAGCTTCAGCTTACTTGCTAGATCAAATCATTAACAAACAAGGCGCTTTCAATTACTTAGACGCACAACCGATTACAATTACTTCAAAGCCGCATTTACCGGCCTATTCAACAGACGGAGATTACTTCAGTAAGCCATCTGTTGACGATATCGTTGAAGCAATTTATGCGGTAATGTCTGAAGGAAATCCAGCAAGATTTCCGAGGATTTAGAAATCATAAATAATTCCAAACGCCGGAATAATACTTCCATTCACATTGGGAATGAGAATTGGAATTCCGTTGCTTCCGTCTGCACGCAAGGCTTGTCCGTCTGTTGTAGCGAAACCACTGTTGTCAGCGTTACGTTGGAACGAATACAAATCTTGACTGTAGCTCTTCGCGTTTGTAGCGTTTTGAATGTCTATGAAGAAGTCGAGTGAAGATTTCTTGAAGTTGATTTTCTTGTCGATACGAACGTCTAATTGATTGAAGACCGGCAAACGTTGGCTGTTCAACTGTGTGTAGACGAACGAGCCTGTTCCAAGAGTAACGTAATTCAATTGCGAAGTAGTCATGTCGTAAGGCGTGTATGGCGCGCCACCCGCGAGTCTGTACTTCAATCCTAACTCATACCCTTTTTTGAATTTCTTTCCGAAAATAACAGAAAGTAAATGTCTGTTGTCCCAAGCTGAAGGAGCATATTTTCCATTGGCTCCAGTGAATTCACTTTTGAAGAAGGTGTATGAAGCCGTTAAGAAATAAGACTTCGTGAATTTTTGTTGAAGGAACAATTCGAATCCGTATGCGCGACCTTCTCCGTTTGAAGTCACCTGTTCATTACCAATAGCGCCGTAGGCAGAACCTTGGTTAGCAAGTGAAACTCCTGTTAAAACAGAAACGGGATAGTTGCTGTATTGCTTGTAGAATCCTTCCGCTGTGATTCTTAAACTGTTTTTCGGAAGGAATTCGAATCCGTAAACGTAGTGATCGCACAAAATGTAATCGCTGTTTCTATTGATTGAATTTCCATCTTGTTTGAATCCGAGAACCGTGTAAACCGGAAGCTTCGCATATCTTCCCACAGAAGCGTTCATGTTCCACTTCTCGTTCAAGGCGAAAGATGCTGCCACGCGCGGAGAGAGCGCGTTTAACGGGTTGTTTCCTGTTGTGGTGAAGGAATTCATGTCGGTGCGAATTCCCCCCGTTAATGAAAGCCTTTCGTTCAATAGTTTTCGATTCACAGAAACAAAGGCCCCATAACGCGCGAAGTCGATCGCGTTGTAGAAAGAAAAATTGATTTGTGGTGAAATTAAATTTCCGTTGTTGTCGTAAACTGCTGGAGCAATGCGTGCGAAGAAGTCGTTGTTGTACTTCACGTATTGCGCAGACAATCCGTAAATGACTTTCCAATCGCCAAAGAACTGATTCACTTCCCAACGCAATTTGTTTTCAATTTCTTGGCTCACGCTTTTTAAAGTTCTACGTGATTCGTTTTCGACGTCGTTATCTTCGAAACGATCGAGTCTGTTTTCGAACATGTTTCGACTTAAACTTAAATTGTAGTAACCGTTATCCATCGTGTGTTTCAAGGTAACTCCAACGGTATAATTCCATTGGTTGATGTTCGGGTTCGAGCGAATAATGTATTCTTTCGTTGGATCTGACGCCTTTGGAACGGCGAAGGAGAACTCATCAATAGCACCTAATCCAATGGCGGTTAATGTGGTCTTCTTGTTGAGCTGTGTGTTTATCTTGTATTGAAAATCCCAATAGTTCGGGCGAATCGGAAGATCGATTAATGCGAAGAAGTATTGCAAATATGAACGTCGAACCGAAGCTAAGAACGTGGTGTTTTTTCCAATAGGACCTTCTAAAGTCCCTGCTACTTCTGTGCTAGAGACACGTCCGTTTCCTTTTACTTGCTGCGCATTTCCGTTTCTTTGTTTGAATTGAAGTACAGAAGAAAGAGCGTTGTCGTATTTCGCATTGAAGCTACTGCTGTTCAGTGTAGCTGTTTCAATGAAACTTACATTGATGATTCCTTGCGGTCCGCCAGACGAGCCTTGTGTGCTAAAGTGGTTGATTTGCGGAACTTCAATTCCATCTAAATAATAAACGTTTTCGCTTGGTGCGCCTCCGCGAATCAAAAGGTCGTTTCTTTCACCAGCTCCTGAAAGTCCACCAACACCGGGAAGTGCTTGAATTACTTTCGAGATATCGAAGTTTCCACCAGGATTGCTTCGAATTTCTTCCGCCGAAAGGCTTTGCACGCTAAGCGGCGTCTCTGTTGCTTTTCCGTATGTATAGCGCTTAATTTCGAGCGTATTCATTTGCTCGCTGCTTCGTTCTAATTCAACTGTAAACGTATTTGTATTTCCGTTTGTGATAACTACGTTGAAGAGTTGTGCCGGAAGAAAATTCAACAATGAAATATTTACGTTGTAGGTTCCGGGTTGAATTCTTTCGATGTAGAATTTTCCATCGATGTCGGAAATAGCTCCCAATGGGGTGTTGTCTAACTGAATAGTGGCGCCTACTAGCGGAGTTTGGGCATTTTTGTCAATGATTACACCAGAGATACTTCCGTTTTGTGCAGAAGCAATTGAACATGCGATGAATGCAATGAAAACGAGAACAGAACGCAACATGATTTCCTTTTATTTAACTTCAAAACAAAGGAAATGCAGAATTGTTTAACCGCGCACAAACAACCAACCGATGCCTTTTCCAATACCAACGAAAAGGTATCCGAGCGGTCCGAGTTTTTGTTTTTGATTTACGCTAACGGTTAATGTCGAGAAGCGAACGTCGTGTTCCATTTTAATCATTTGTCCGCGCAGTTGATCAATCTCTGTGTTCAGGCGCTCGAGTTCTTTTTCCACTTTCAATGCGGCTTCAACGTTTTCTGCTTTCGCTAATAATTCGAGGTAGCGTGTACGGGCCTTTTCAGCATTGTCTAGACGAATTTTCACGTCGGCGTAGTTGTCTGATACATCTGTGGTTGAAACGCTTTTGCTCGTCATCTTACCCAACTTTGAAACTTGCGCGATAGTGCTTTCTAGTTTTTCAGATTCAATGCGAATGGTGATTCGGTAGTTGCTTTTGCTTACGACATATCCTTTTTGTTCTTCGGCAATTCGGGTGATTTGTGAAATGGTGGTGTCCGAATTTTTTACAGTTAATCCCATGTTCGCATTGTAGACTAACATTTTCGGCCCGCTGTATTCTTTCGTTGCGGAGAGACTGCTGAAGTCAACCTTATCTCTACTTTCCTCTAAATCAGCGTTAGCGTAAAGACCGTCGTACTGTCTTTCAAACCCTCCGTTCGTGTTGTTATCGTAATCGTAAGCAGCAGATTTTTCATAGGCGCAAGATGTTAGAAAAGTCGAAGCCAATAGAACTGTTGCAAACAGGAAGGGAATACTCGTTAAACGCATGTTTTGTGTTAGTTTTGTGAAGTCTAAATTAACAATAGAATGAAGGATTTATTATCGCAGTACGAAAATAAAAAACCAGAAGTGGTTTTTGAATGGAATGATCCGTTCACAGAAGCACAAGGTTGGGTAGTGATTAACTCATTACGCGGAGGGGCCGCAGGTGGTGGAACCCGCATGAGAGCTGGTTTAGATAAACACGAAGTATTGTCGTTGGCGAAAACCATGGAGGTGAAATTCACCGTAAGCGGACCGCAAATTGGTGGAGCGAAGAGCGGAATTAATTTCAATCCGGCAGATCCACGCAAGAAAGAAGTTCTTCAGCGTTGGTATGCAGCAGTGACTCCATTGTTGAAACACTATTACGGAACAGGCGGCGATTTGAACGTAGATGAAATTCACGAGG
>JBJOPP010000312.1:0-4244 GCA_046050685.1 Bacteroidota bacterium | reverse complement strand
AGGATCAAGCACTGCAGATGCAACCGCGTATGGTTGGCATTTGGCTTTGGGAGCTGTTGTAGTAGCTGGAATTATTCAAGTAATTTTCGGGCTTCTCAAGTTCGGATCGTTCAGCGACTTCTTCCCGCTTTCCGCTGTTCATGGAATGCTGGCTGCAATCGGTATTATTATCATGAGCAAGCAATTGCATATCCTCGTAGGTATGAATCCGCTGACAGAAGCCGGTAAGCCCATGGTTGAACCACTCGAACTAATTCTTGAACTTAAAAACACTTTTGTAAATTTCTTTGAGCACAAAGAGGTGGTAATCATCGGACTTGTTAGTTTGGTTATCGTTTTCGTTTGGCCAATGCTGAAAATTCAGGCATTGAAAAAGGTTCCAGCAGCATTGGTGGTATTGGTGGTTGCAATTCCGCTAGGAAAAGCTTTGCACCTACAAAATGCTAACGGATTTGCACCATTGTTGGAATTCAAAAAAGGACTCTTCGACATTCTTGGAGTGAACGTAAGTTTCGCGGGAATGTCAATGGTTGGAACATTCGTGAAATACGTTGTTATGTTCGCTTTAGTGGGAAGCTTAGAGGCGCTTCTTACCGTGAAAGCAACAGATATGCTCGATCCGTTTCGTCGTAAATCGAATACTAATAAAGATTTGATAGCTGTGGGAGTTGGAAATATTATCGCAGGTATACTCGGCGGATTACCCATGATTAGTGAGGTTGCACGTTCCTCTTCGAACGTTAGCAACGGAGCAAAAACACGATGGGCCAACTTCTTTCACGGAGTGGTAATCTTGGTGTTTCTAATCTTCGCTGTTTCATTCAGCGACATGATACCAAAAGCTGCATTGGCTGCATTGCTTATTGGCGTAGGGATTAAACTCGCTCATCCACGCGAGTTCATTCACATGTTCCAAATTGGTAAAGAGCAGTTATTGGTTTTCCTAGTTACAATCGTTTTCACTTTGGCAGAAGATCTATTGGTTGGTATTGCCGCAGGTATACTTACAGAAATGATTGTCTTGTTAGTGAGCGGCGCATCACTTTCATCGCTGTTCAAGGCTCAGGCAGAAGTTGCATTCATAGATGATAAATATGAAGTACGCGTAAGTCGCGCTGCTGTATTTACGAACTTCATGGGTATTAAAAATAAACTGGAATCTATTCCTGCCGAATCGCACATCACCATTTTCTTTGAAAACAGCCGCGTGATAGATCACTCCGCTATGGAGCAACTTCATCTATTCAAAACGAACTATGAACGCGAAGGTGGTCAGGTTTTAATTGAAGGATTGAGTGAGCATAAGTCTTTCTCTAAGCATGACTTAGCAGGAAGAAAAATGAAAAAAAAATAGTCCATGAAAAATTCAAACAACGTTAGTTCTTCATTTCATGAAGAACAGGTCCTTCATGAACTTGCGCATTACTTGCCAGCTCAAGCACCCCTGAAAGATTTCATTCATCACAATACACTTCATGCTTTTCAGCATGATAACTTCTTCGAAGGAATTCTTGCTGCGAAATCTGCATTCGGATATAAAACACTTCTATCTCCAAAAGAGTACAAGAAATTTTATTCGGAAGGAAAAAT
The DNA here is from genome assembly GCA_046050685.1 of Bacteroidota bacterium. Lineage (GTDB taxonomy): Bacteria > Bacteroidota > Bacteroidia > Flavobacteriales_D > Sanyastnellaceae > CAIZGX01. Next base: position 2,654 of record JBJOPP010000312.1, on the reverse strand, counting down.
TTCTGATGAGAAACTTTTGTTTGCTATTGAAAAAAACTTTCCTGAAGAAAATTCAAAAAGTAGACTGAAAGAAATCTTAACGAAAGATTTTCAACCCGATCTTACCCCGCGTGTTGGTGCAGTGCGAAGAGTATGGAAAGATCATTATCATTTCGATGTGAGTGCTCTTGTGCATCACATTGTATTTCGAATCACATGCAATTACCTCGACCAAGGAATTGCTGTTTGGTCTTTTCCTTCGAAAGAAAAAGGCTTATTGAACGCGACGCGAGATTTGGATAAACACGCTTCAGTTAGTTTGTTTCGCTCTAAGCGAGGTCGTGAAATTTTTCATGATTCATCGCTGCAGCTTCACGACCTATTGAAACTCATTGTTGGAGACCGGGAAGAGCTTTACAGTTCCTATCTCTTCGATTTGTGTTTCGCTCATCCCGGTTGGTCTGGCATGGTTGCTACTATTGAGCAGCAACCCAGCTCGTTGCTAGACAGCAAAGAAATATCGCTACGCGATTTCATTCACTTGGAACTGTGCTTCGAAATAGATTCAGCTTACAATCAGTTTGGAGAAAAATGGAAAACATTAGGCGCATTTGCAGGAGATGTAAAACCCTATTTTGAAAAGCCAAAAGTGTCTGAAGTAGATCTTGTTCAACGTGTTTGGCAAGAAGCGTTTGAATGGACATATTACGACACGGTGTTGTTTGGACTTCAGCAAAGAATAAAAAAACCGAATGAACATTCGGTTCAAACTTTCCAAGCTGTTTTCTGCATCGACGATCGTGAGGGTTCCATCCGTCGATACATAGAATTGTTAGATCCACATTGTGAAACCCTTGGAATGCCTGGTTTCTTTGGCGTTGAATTCTACTTCCAACCCCAAGGAGGAAAATTCCACGAAAAGGTTTGTCCGGCCCCTGTTACTCCGAAACATCTGATTCGAGAAGAAGATGCTTCGCGAAAGTCAAACAAGGAAGTTCAATTCAACAAAAATTCACATTACAACATTACAGGTTGGGCGCTTTCCATTGTATACGGATTCTGGTCTGCGGTGAAACTCATGTCGAACATTTTCCGACCTGGAATTTCTCCGGCAACATCTCTTTCTTTCCGTCATATGGAAAAGGAATCGACCCTTACCGTTGAGCACAAACACGAACACGATGGTGATCTTCAAGTTGGCTTCACCATTGAAGAAATGGCGAATCGTGTGGAAGCTTCACTTCGTTCTATTGGCCTTGTGAAAAACTTCGCTCCTATTGTCTATTTCATAGGACATGGTTCAAGCAGTGTGAACAATCCACACTATGCCGCTTACGATTGCGGCGCTTGTTCAGGAAGAGCAGGTTCTGCAAACGCTCGCGTGTTTGCAACCATGGCCAATAATCCGAAAGTAAGAATGGTCCTTCGTGAACGTGGAATAGATCTTCCGTCATACACACAATTCATTGGAGGACTTCGCGACACCACACGCGATCAAACGGTATTCTACGACGGAGAAAATCTTTCAGAAGAAAACAAAAAGCTACATCAGAAAAACAAGTGGACCTTCAGACATGCTTCTGACTTGAATGCCAAGGAACGCTCTAGAAGATTCGACACTGTCAAAACAACGCTCACTCCGTGGCAGATTCACAAACGTGTAATGCGCAGATCTGTTTCTATTTTCGAACCACGTCCAGAGTTAAACCACGCAACAAACGCGTTGTGCATTGTCGGAAACAGACAACTCACGAAACACCTCTTTCTTGATCGTCGGTCGTTTTTAAATTCTTACGACGCAACCATTGATCCCGAGGGAAAATACCTCTACGGAATTCTAAAAGCCGCGGCTCCTGTTTGTGGTGGAATTAATTTAGAGTATTATTTTTCTCGTACCGACAATTATAAATTGGGAGCAGGGACAAAGCTTCCACACAACGTCATGGGACTGATTGGCGTAGCGAATGGCGTAGACGGAGATCTTCGTCCAGGGCTTCCAAGTCAGATGATTGAAGTGCACGATCCTGTTCGATTGCTAATGGTTGTTGAGCAGCTACCGCATGTTATTTTGAAGACGATTCAGACAGACGCTAGTACTTATGAATGGTTTAAGAATGAATGGGTGCATTTGGTAAGTGTTCATCCTGAAACAGCCGAAATCCAAGTGTTTCAAAACGAAGGTTTCGTGCCTTATGTTCCAACTACATCTTCGCTTCCAAAAGCCTCAAGCATGGAAAAACTAGTAGAAGGGCATACCGAAAATATTCCTGTTCACCTTTTAACGCATGCCCATGAAAACTGAATTGGAATTTTACATGCAGTTCTTTCTTTGGTTGCCACTAGCGAGTTACATCCTTAGTTTAATTCCAAACAAGCGCCACGAAAAAACTATTTCGTGGGGAACTTTCACTTCTGTGCTCTTGCACCTCTCCTTTGCATTGGGGTTTGTGATTGTATGGGCAATAGACGGATTCGAAAATCTTTCTCACCGTGAATGGGTATTGTATCAGACAGACGGATACATGTTCTACATCGATTTTTTCTTTGATAGAACTACAGCCACATTCCTCCTACTCGGATCGTTTCTAACATCACTCGTTACGGTTTATAGTCGCTACTATTTGCACAGAGAAAGCGGATACAAGAGATTCTTCAACACACTTCTTCTTTTCTTC
>JBJOPP010000311.1:0-5023 GCA_046050685.1 Bacteroidota bacterium | reverse complement strand
TTCGTTGTAATTAAGTTGAATGAATTTCATAATTATGCTTCTTGAAAAAATTCTTTTCTTCCTTGAATAAATCTTAAAAATGCAATGGTAACAATCATTCCAGCAGTTGCTTTTACAGCATAAGCTGAAAGGTCTAATTGAATAAACGCCCATGCGCGTTCTGGATTAATGCGATAAATGTATAGACCGCCTAACAATAAGATGAGAGCGTGTCCAAGGAACCAAACAGCAAGTGCATTCAACATTTTTTTCTTGCGAGGAATCTCCGCGAAATATCCTGCGAGCAATGCGGCAGCCAAGAATCCAAAATAGTAACCACAATTCGTAATGGTGAACACATGCTTCACTCCGAATTCATAATTCGGGAAGATGTGAAGCCCCGCAATTCCAAGAATAATGTAGAACAATGCCGAAAGAAATCCAATCTGCCATCCCCACCAAATCGCGTTAAACAACACCACTAAACTCAAGATTGAAAAGGGCAGTTCCTTTCCGTAAGAAACAACCAATGGTCCGAGGCCAATCAAAAGTCCGAGAGAGACAACAAGACCGATTAAAAAGTTAAGAGCTGCGCTCTTGGTAAATGCAAAGTATTGTTTAAACACAGTTTATTTGGTTATGGAATACGTGTTGTTGCTCTTGTCGGTGTCTATGGTTTGATTCTTCGCATCAATAGTCACCTTCACAACTTTCATATTCTGATTTTTAAATTTGAGAGAATAGGTATTATCAACCCAGTGCCAGTTTTCTTGTAGGTTCCAATTCTCAGGCATTGCGCCTCTGAATTTTTCTCCACGCATAAGATCAAGGGGAATGCAATACACACATTCTTTTCCATTGTCGAAACTCACAGTGACTTCACAAGGCATCGGGAATAGTCCTTTGCGCTCTAGTACAATTTCTGTTTCTCCTTTTCCAACGAACACCGTGTCAACCGCATAGTCCATGGTTTTCGTTGTTCCAACATAATACTCGTCGAACCAATCCAGCACCAATCCGCTTTCTTTTTCCGCAACACGCAATATGTCTTGAGGAGATGGATGTTTGAAAGACCATTCGTTGAAGTAGGTGTGCATGGTTTTGTCAAAGAGCTCTGAACCCATGATGTATTCCAACTGACTTAAATACGTTTCTCCTTTGCTGTATGCCGCCACGCCATATGCATAATTCGTTTCGAAATGATCGGCATGTGTTGTTAACGGTTCTTCAATTCCTGCCTTCACCAATTCCAAATAGCCATCAATGGACTCTCTGTGATATGGATCTGCTTGAGCGGGAAAGAGTGCGTTCATCACTACAGTCGCAGCAAAACTGGTGAAGCCTTCGTCCATCCAATAATATTTGCTTTCATCGGTTGCCAACATTCCTTGATACCAAGAGTGTGCACCTTCGTGAACGGTAACTCCCACAAGGCTTGGAAGCGAGCGCTTGCCTGTGATGAGCGTAGCCATTGGATATTCCATTCCGCCATCTCCGCCTTGAATCACGTTGTAAACGGCGTATGGATATTTTCCGAAATTCTTGCTTAACAAATCAAATGCTTTGGCGGTGAATTCAGGAAGGCGATCCCATGCCTCGTTGTACTTTTCTTCCGGTTGGTGATAGAAATAAATTTTTGGACCGCCGGTTAGTTGGGTCTCTGTGCGGACGTAATCGGGGTCGGCGGCCCACACAAAGTCGTGAACGTTTTTCGCTTCATACTTCCATGTAATTAAATTCTTTCCAGCTTTTTGAACACGTTTGAAAGATTCATCTTCATTCAACAAAACGCCACCTGCAGCAACCACATAGTTCGCGGGAAGCGTAAGGTTCACTTTGAAGTCTCCCCAAATGCCATAGAACTCGCGTCCAATGTATGGATTCGGATGCCAGCCGTCCTCGTCGTACTCGCTCAATTTAGGATACCACTGACTCATGCTGTACTCAATGCCTTCCGCATTGTCCTTTCCGCTTCTGCGAACTTGAAGAGGCACTTGTCCGTAAAATTTAACGTCAATGGTTGCAACCGAATGAGGAGGAATGGGTTTGAATAATGTCACTTCTAAAATAGTCTCATTCTCTTTGTAAGTAGAGGATGTATTCTCTCCGTTAATAGAGATGCTCTTGATGTGCAAATGACCTTCTTGTTCTTTCGTTAATTTCGAAATGCGATCGCCTACACGACGATCAGGATCTGGCAAATTCCGTGAACGAACATCCATGTCGCTTCCCGGTTGGAAAGCATTGTTGTATAAATGGAAAAACAACTGCGTTAGCTCGTCGTTACTGTTGTTTGTGTACTGAATGGTTTCTTTTCCTGCAAACGAATCGTCGGTGGTGTTCAAAGAAAGATCAATGGTGTAGTTGGCTTGCTGCTGCCAATACTGCCCAAATGCATTTCCACCTAAAATCAAAAATGCCAGAAGGAATAAATTTCTTTTTGTCATGATTACCAAATTACAGATTCTTCGTTCATCCAATGTCCGTGAAGTTTCAGAGCCTGCTCCATTAAATCGCGAACACAGCCGTGTCCGCCGTTTTTGTTGGAAATGTAATGCGCCACTTCTTTTACTTCAGGCGCTGCGTCGGCCGGACAAACAGCCAATCCAACGATCTTCAACAACGGAAGATCCGGAATATCGTCGCCCATGTAACACACGTCGTCATCGTGAAAATGCCACTTCGATTTTAAATCTAAATACACTTGACGCTTGTTAGATGATCCCAAGTGAACTTCGTGCACACCAAGTTTTTCGAAGCGTGCGCGAACCGCTTCACTGCGTCCACCACTGATTACAGCAATGCGAAATCCGTTTTTCACGGCTAACTGAACAGCGTATCCGTCGCGAACATTCGCTGTGCGCATCTGCTCGCCATCTGGAAACAACCAAACAATGTTGTCGGTGAATACTCCATCCACGTCGAAGATGAAGATCTTTGTTTTCGCTAATTTCTCTTTGTAGTTCATTGGTATTTTTCAAGAATGCTTTGGGAAAGTAGCGCGTAAATCTCTTTCCAGTCGGCATGGTTATTCAATATTTGTTTTTGTGATTCAATAATTCCAACATCTCCGCGCTGCGCGGGTCCGGTTTGAATGCTCTCAGGCGCTTTTGTTTCCAACAATTCAATGTGCGCCTTCAACATGGTATAAAATAAATCGGTTGGAAGTTGTGCTTCTTTCAACAATGATTGTGATATATATTGAAGATGATTCGTGAAGTTGTTGGAAAACACCGCCGAGATATGTGCCAGTTGACGTTGCTCGCCGTTGGCGGAAATCCAATTGCCAATAACAGGTTGAAGGAATGCCTTCACAATAGTTTCAGTTTCCGAATTCGAGCATTCATACAACAACGGAATGTTGTTGTACTTCATCGAGGTTCCTTTCTTTAAAGTTTGACAAGGCCAACAAACGGCTCTGTTTTTTTGAGGTAGGGTGAATATTGATGAGCCTCCAGAAAAATGCACTGCAATAACTTTTTCAGGAAGTTGCGCTGCAACCTCGGCTATCTGCGAGTCAGGAATGGCCAACAAAACCAGATGAAAGCTGTCGTTAATGTCGCTTAATTGTGTAGATGTTTTCCAAGGACTAGAGACGGGCAAGTTGCGCACGACGTGTAAGTCTATTCGCGAATTGCTTTCACGAATGGCGGCATTCAAGTGCCACGCTAAATTTCCATTTCCAACTAGAGCTATGCGCATATCTCTGCGAAGATAAAGCGAAGAAGCGTACCTTTGTTTCATGACATTAACGGTTCAACTCGATACCCCTTCACGTTGGAAGGATTATGCCCAGATAGATTGTGGCGATTTTGAAAAATTAGAACGATTCGGTGAATTCATTACCATACGCCCTGAACCACAGGCGGTATGGCCGAAACGCTTATCTGACGAGGAATGGAAGAAGAGAGCGCACGTTCGTTTCGTTCAGAAGGGAAGTAACATTGGCGAATGGACCAAGATGAAGAAGATGCCCGACCAATGGAAAATTCAATACGAATTAATCAACGGAAAGAATTTGAATATGCGCTTGGGAATGACTTCCTTCAAGCACGTGGGTATTTTTCCGGAACAGGCGGCCAATTGGGATTTCTCTATCACGGCTATGCAGAAGATGCAAATTGAAAAGCCGAAAGTGTTGAATTTGTTCGCCTACACAGGCGGTGCAACAGTCGCATGTGCAACACACGGAGCCGAGGTTACGCACGTAGACAGCATTAAGCAAGTGGTGACTTGGGCGAATGAAAACGCGCAATTGACAGGAACAAAAGACATTCGTTGGATGGTGGAAGATGCGTTGAAGTTTGTTCAACGTGAAGTGAGAAGAGGAAATAAATACAACGGGATTATTCTTGATCCCCCAGCATTCGGACATGGACCGAAAGGCGAGAAGTGGAAGTTGGAAGAGCAGATATCAGAATTACTCGATGGTGTATTGCAATTGCTCGATCCGAAAGAACATTTCTTGGTGTTGAACGCCTACAGCCTTGGACTTTCTCCGTTGATTGTTGAAAATCTATTGCGTCCGTTTGCAGGAAAAAACCTGTCTATCGGAGAGCTTTATTTGAATGCTGAAAGCGGAGTCCTTCTGCCTTTGGGAGTATTCGGAAGAATTCTTAAAGTGTAATCTCATGCGGAAAATATTCCTCCTTCTTTCAATCACATTGACTTTAGCTTCATGCAAAGTCAAGGAGAATGTGCCTCAAACGAATCACGCCATTCAACCCATGACAACTTCAAAATTATTCGACCCGCATTCGGCGGCTACGTCAGACGCGCGCGTTACGCATCTTCATTGGACCGCCAATGTGAATGTGGAAACTCATGTGATTTCAGCCAATGCAACTTTCGATTTCAAGGCTGAAAAAGGAGCGAAGCAAATTTCCTTCGACACAAAAGACTTGAATATTTTGTGGGTGAAGGTAAATGGAAGGAAGGCTTACTTTTTTTTAGATGAAACGAAGCCCTTCTTGGGTCAAGCGCTTCACGTTGAAATACAAGACACCGACACTCAGGTGAGTATTGAATACACCACTTCACCGAA
>JBJOPP010000310.1:0-3617 GCA_046050685.1 Bacteroidota bacterium | reverse complement strand
CTACTCGTGCAGCTGTTGAAGAAGGAATTGTACCAGGTGGTGGAGTTGCCTTGATTCGTGCTAGCGCTGCGTTGGACAATCTTACAGGATTGAACGACGATGAGACTACAGGAATTCAAATCGTTCGCAGAGCCATTGAAGAACCACTTCGTCAAATCGTTGCTAACGCTGGCGGTGAAGGTGCAGTAGTTATTCAAAAGATTCGCGAGGGAAAAGGTGATTTCGGTTATAACGCACGCAACGAACAATACGAAGATTTGTTCGCAGCAGGTGTAATCGATCCAACTAAAGTATCTCGTGTGGCTCTAGAGAATGCCTCTTCAATCGCAGGAATGCTATTGACTACTGAGTGTGTAATCAGCGACATTAAAGAAGAAAATCCGATGCCTCAAATGCCAGGCGGTGGAATGGGTGGAATGATGTAATTCCAAACATAGTGGAACGAAAAATGGCGACCAATGGTCGCCATTTTTATTTCAACATAAAAAAATCATGGAGTGTATTCCGTTGCTCCTTCTAATATGTAATTCATTTGATACACATCATCAGCATTCAATTTCAATTTGCCTTTGAATGTTAGGCGCTCATCTGTTTTGTAGTTGCGGTGCTTTCCAACAAAACGCAAATCAACCACAGACTCAGGACCACCTCCTCCGCAGAAGAAACAATTGGCGTAAGGATATTTTGAAACTACATAAAACCCCGCGTCATAATCTACTGGTATTAAATATCCCGTGATAAAAATTTCCTTTCCAGCTACAGCTTTAACAGATGCACCGAAGGTTGGCTTCCAATAATACGCATCTAATTCCTGAACATAAATATCCTTGTAAGTCACGTCTGACAGCGTTTTCCAAGTAATTTCAATGGGCCCCTGACCCTCAGGTAAGTATGGAATAATTGCACTCGGAACAGTTCCAAGGTCAACACGTTTGTACGAATGCGCTTTCAATTTCTCGTTGCCTTCAGAGGCATTCAAGAATAATATTCCAACGAAAAGAAACGCTAAAAATTTAAAGGACTTAATCATTTGAAAGTGTTTTTGAAATATCCATAAAGAACGCACGTAAAGCAGGCAACAACGATGCCACCACTCCAAGACCCAGCGTAATTCCAACTAAATAATATTCTTGTGGAAGGAAAAGGAATGCATTAAACTCGTCGTGAAAACTATCCTTTGCCATGTCTGAAAGCATGGTAATTCCGACACGACTGAGGGCAAGGCCAATAATCAATCCGAGAGCCACCATGAAAAACCCTTCTAATAAAATGAGAATAAACAATTGAATTCTTCTTCCGCCCAAGGTGCGAAGAATGGCCAATTCATATTGTCTTTCGCGCAGGGCATTGTAGAGCGAAATGAATACACTCAAAAATGAAATAATCATGATAAGAATTGCCACAGCTTTCACCACACTCATGCCTATTCCGAAGTTTTCGTTCAAGCGATTGATTTCAATGGCAGGGAGTGCCAACTGCATGTTCGTGTTCTTCACCAATTGAGGCAGAATCATAGGTGCCATTGGCAGGCGCTTAATAAGAAGATATGCCGTCACTTCTCTTTCCTCGTCATGCATGTGTTCATCTACGTGATCATCGTGTCCCTCTTCTGCTGTATGCTCCGCTTCGTGTTCATGTTCATGTTCATGTTCCTCTGCATCGTGCTCTTCAGCAGAAACAATTGCATTATGAGGAGATTCTTCGTGATCTCCGTGATTATGAACTTCCCAGATAGATTCAACAGGCGTCAAGATTAAGCGGTCTATCACTGTTCCGCTCGCTTCATAAATTCCGACAACAGTAAACAATTGATCATGCCCTTCCTCCTCCTCGCCCTCTTTATCTAAACCGTGATTGCTTTTGAAGGTTTGTCCGAGCTTCAAGCCTAATTCTTTCGCGGCATAAGAACCAACTGTAACTTCAAATGGTGTTTCAAATACTTTTCCTTCCTTCAGTTTCACCCCGTAGAATTCGGCATACCGTGGAGTTGTTCCAACGATTCTCCAACCTTCGTAATTATCTCCGTAGGCCAATGGAATGGCTTCTTTTACCGTTGGGTTCTTAATGATTTTTTGAGCTTCAGAAACTTTGATATTTCCTGTTGGAGCATCGATGTGATATACGTTAGCCAAGATGAGTTGAAGCGGACTTCCTTTTGCCCCTAGAACAAAATCAATGTCCTTAATATTCTTGTTGAATTTTTCGCTCAATTGATTTTCCAACAACAACATCATAGATATTATGCCAACTCCGAAAGACAAAAGCAATAGCGTTAATGTGGTTGCTCCAGCCTTTTGCCAACAATTTTTCCATGCAATAAAAATGATTTTCATATTGTATTCTGGTTAGCGTATTGGAGTTGATAATTCAATGCGTTGTTTCACTTCATCTTTCAAGCGATTGTCGTGAGTCACTATGAGCAATGCGGCCTTCAATGAATGCGTTTGTTCGCGCAACAGATTCAGAACTTCCTTCGCGTTCTCATCGTCCAACGCACTTGTTGGCTCATCGGCTAAGATGAGCGAAGGGTTGTTCAGCAGTGCACGAGCAATAGCAACTCGTTGCTGTTCACCGACACTTAATGTTGAAGTCTTTTTATTTTTTTTAGAAAGGATGTTCAAACGGTCTAACATTTTTTCAGCATCGGATTTCGAAACTTTACTTCCTGAAAAATAAGGCGCCAATAAAATATTATCGATTACAGAAAGTGATTGAACGAAATGCGATGTTTGAAAAACAATACCAATATTCTTTCCTCTGAAACGATCCAGTGAGGCTCCGCTTAGCGCATTTATTTTTACTCCATTCACAACCACTTCTCCTGCCACTGGTTTTCTTAGTCCAGCTAACAAATGAAGTAAGGTTGTCTTGCCTGTTCCGCTGTTTCCTAAAATCAATAACTCGCTGTTTTCTTCGGCTTGAAATGAAGGAAAAAATAAATCAGGACCTTTTGCAAAGGTGAATCGAAGATCACTTGTTTGAATGATTGCCATAATAGGCCACTAAGTTAATGGCTAACTCGGAAATTTTATGCACTTTTGTGGGAATCTGAAGACCATGAAATTTCGAAGAAGACTTTTACTTTTTGCAACGGGCCTAACCATTGGTTGTTTGCTTGTGTTTATGATGTTCCCTAACTACGATTGGTTGGGATGGTTACCCGGAAAGCAAATCATGAAGCAGATTCAAGCTTCTAAAACTTTGGTCACCAATCACGGCAAATGTCGAATGGATTGTCAAGGCATTTCCATGGAGAATTTCGAAACAGCAAAGTGGCAGGGTGAAGTTGATTTTTCGAAATCTGACGCGCAGAACAATCCGAAGCGATACTTCCTTTCACACAACAATGTCAACTACATTATACTTTGCACAGACTCTACTGTTACAGTTGCAGAAGCAAGTCGTGAAGGAGAAAAAACCAAATGCGATTGCGCGCCATGAAAGCACTAATTCAAGAACTTTCAGAAAAATATTTTGATGAAATAGTCTCGATTCGCAGGCACATTCATGCAAATCCAGAACTTTCTTATCAAGAAAAAAACACGTCCGCTTTCGTCGCTAAACATCTTTCAGAATGGGGAATTCCTTACACTGAAAACATTGGTGGATATGGCATT
>JBJOPP010000309.1:0-2586 GCA_046050685.1 Bacteroidota bacterium | reverse complement strand
CATGTGAGCGATTTGCTCAATGCTATTTCCAGAAGGTGCTTCAAGCAAGACATCGGGCAATTTGATTTTTAAATCTGAAAACAACTGTCCTGACATACTCTCAGAAGAATGCTGTTGGGTATGAATTTTAATTTCTTTAAGAAATTCATCGTTTTCTATAGCACGAGAGAGTGCTGCAGATTTAATAATTTGCGGACGTGCACCCACTACAGTTATAATTTTCTTCATACCATCATTTTTCCTTCGTCTGCAAAGCTATAATAACTGCTCTCAGTTACAATCAAATGATCCAAAACTTGTAGTTCGAGCACACGTCCTGCTTGAATGAGCTTTTCTGTTACCCGAATATCCTCTGCACTAGGGGTTAAATTACCACTGGGATGGTTGTGGGCGATAATAAGTTGGGAAGCTTTGTGTTGAAGAGCAAGATGAAAAATGCGCTTAGGATCTACAACCGTTCCGCTGAATCCTCCTTCAGAAACCTTTTCCAATTTAATCACTTGATTGTTCCTCGAAAGGAACAGCACCCACATCTCTTCATGATTCAAGTCGGATAAATGTTGATGAAACAGTTCAAACGCATGGGCAGAACTTCCCACAGAAACACCTTTCTTTCGCTCTGCGGAGCGCTTCCTGCGTCCCAATTCGAACGCTGCTAACAAGGTTGAACACTTGGCTGGACCAAGCCCTTGAATGGAGGAAAGCTCTGAAAAGGAATACCTACTTAATTCATGCAAGCAATTGCCTGATTTATGAAGAAGCTTGTCGGCAATTTGAATAGCAGATTCTTTGGCGTTTCCCGAGCCAATTAATATGGATAATAGTTCCGTATCTGTAATGCTTCCCGCGGAATGTCGAAGCAATTTTTCTCTGGGTAAATCATTCTCTAGCAAATCAACTTTTATACTCATCGTTTTTTCTTGCAAATGAAACGCGAGATCAAAGGGAAGTCAAGAAACGTTTATGCGTGTTTATGCGTGTTTATGCCAAATAAAAAAGCCGTCATAAGACGGCTTAAAAAACACAAACCAATGAAAACAACTTATTACTTCAAACTATTTACATAAACAGTAAGGCTGCTCTTTAAGTTAGAAGCCTTGTTAGAATGAATCACATTGTTCTTGGCTAATTTGTCCAACATAGACGAAACAGTCGGTAACAAAGCAATAGCTTCAGCTTTGCTCTTCAATGAACGCAATTTGCGAACAGCGTTACGAGTTGTCTTGTGGTAATATTTGTTGCGAAGACGCTTAGCGTCGTTGCTACGGATTCTTTTAATTGCTGATTTGTGATTCGCCATTTCTAATAAAAATTGGTTTGCAAATGTACATTAAATATTCGTCTGCACAAGTACTTTTTTCGAATTATCTAATAATATTTCTCTACTGGACAAAGATATGTCAAATAACCTAATGTATTTCAGAATGTTACATCGTTTTTACGAATAAATTGCATATAGGACTTTTTGGTGTTTTCATATAAGATTTGGGCATGAAATTCAAACATCTTCCCCTTTTCTTCATTCTTTTCTCTTGCGGAAAGGAACAATCCGAATCGTTTATTGCCACCTCACAAGACAAGGCAATACCGAAACTCGAAGCCAATAATTTTGAGATGCATCAACTTGTTGAGCAGAAAATGCATCAATGGTTGAACAGTGGCATCACTTGGAAGTGGTCTGACCTAACCAATGAAGAATTATTTGCCGCAATTGAAATGTCTGATGGCGAGTTTGCGATCGGTCTGAAGCTTCAAGGCGAAAACGACAGTTTGCCGATTAAGGATTTGTCAAAACGACGCGAGTGGGAGAATTTAAGAGAGGAAATCTTGAAGGGTTTGGAGGACACATTAACGGTTGAGATGGGCAGGGAAGTGAGGAGAGAAGATTTCGTGTTGGAGATTGATCTTCACCTGCCCATTATTTCTTTTAAATCGAAAAGTCCGGCATTGGTCGCTTGGCTTATGGGATGTAAGAATATTCGGTACATTGAACCGTTGAACGACATTGTAGAATTACAGGTTGAAAGAACTGAAAGCGGTTGTGTTCCAAATTACGACGCTGTCCAAGCCAGCGATTACATTACCACAGGAACTGGGGCTAAAATTTCATGGCATTGGTACTATCACAATGTCCCACAGGCATGGGGTATTCGTCAGGGCATGGGCATTGGAGTAGGTGTGATAGACGCTGGGGTATCTTCAAATCAGTATTTGCTTTTTCAGCAATTTAATTCGGGTTATTCCAATGTGGGTAGAACCCATGAAACGACGAATACGCTTGGATCTTCGGCATATACCTCTTGCAATCATGGCAATGCCATGGCGGGGCTTATTGCTGCACCATGGTCGAATTATGGCAACGCCATTGGAGGTGCTCACAAGGCTAATTTATTTACGGTTCGAGCTGCTGACGATGTGTATTTGAATACTTCAACGGAAAGGTTAGCCGTGAAGAATGCCTATGTTTATTTGGCGAATAAGTCGGCTGTAAAGATTATAAGCATGTCTATTGGTTCTAATTTTTAGATCTGATTTTTTCAGGTTTGTTTTACTTTTTCTTTTTGATTTGTCTTTTTGCTTTTCTTT
>JBJOPP010000308.1:0-4718 GCA_046050685.1 Bacteroidota bacterium | reverse complement strand
AAGAAAATCATTCGCAAAGAATTAGGCACTGAAGGAAGATTGGAATATTCCATCATCATGGAAAACAATCAGGCTTCGAACGCTCCATACACCATTAAAGTTCCAACAAGCAATCGCAAAGCAGTTAAAAACGCTCCTGTTGCTATGCCGTTGGATTTGGGTGATGTTCCAATTAAGAATCCGTTTATCATTCCTGGTCTTCGCAAGTTGAACATTGATTCAAACTTGAATCCGAATTACTCTTTCGAGAATTTCGTTGAAGGCGATTGCAACCGTTTAGCTCGCAGCGCAGGTTATGCAGTTGCTAACAAGCCAGGCGGAACAGCATTCAATCCGTTATTGATTTACGGAAGCACAGGTTACGGTAAGTCTCACTTGGCTCACGCTATTGGATTGGAGATCAAGAACAAGTATCCAGAGAAAACAGTATTGTACGTAAACAGTGAAACGTTTACGCACCAATTCATAGATGCAGTTAAGAACGGAACCATCAACGACTTTTCACACTTCTATCAAATGATGGATGTGTTAATTATTGACGACGTTCATTTCTTTGCTGGAAAGGAGAAGACACAAGATGTATTCTTCCACATCTTCAACCACCTTCACCAAACAGGTAAGCAAATCATTTTAACAAGTGACAAGCCACCGGTTGAATTGCAAGGCATGGAGCAACGTTTGTTGTCTCGCTTCAAGTGGGGATTGAGTGCAGATTTGCAATGTCCGTCTTTGGAAACTCGTATTGCTATTCTTCGCAAGAAGATGTATGCAGACGGAATTGATCTTCCAGACGAAGTTGTTGAGTACTTGGCATACAGCATCACCACAAACATTCGTGAGCTTGAAGGTGCATTAATCTCTTTGATTGCTCAATCTTCATTGAACAAGAAAGCCATTACGCTTGATCTTGCGAAGCAGATGATTGACAAGTTCGTGAAGAACACGGCTCGTGAGGTTAGCATTGATTACATTCAGAAAGTTGTTTGTGATTACTTCGACTTACCTATTGAGTTGTTGAAGAGCAAGACACGCAAGCGCGAGATTGTTCAGGCGCGTCAGATTGCGATGTATTTCGCGAAGAAGATGACGAAGAGCAGTTTGGCAAGCATTGGTGCTCATTGCGGTGGAAAAGACCACGCAACGGTATTGCACGCTTGTCGCACCGTGAACAACCTACAAGAAACCGACAAACACTTCAGAAAATATCTTGAAGATTTAGAGAAGAAATTAAGCATCGCTTAAATCAGCATTCACTCCGTGAATAATTACCTAAACAACAGGGAAGCCGCTTTCGAGCGGCTTTTTTGTTTTAGAACAGTTTAATTTAAATACTTCTCCCCCAGCTTCACTGGGGGCACTACCCATGCCGCTCGCATAGCGAGCTCGGAGTAACGCAGTAGGTACAATCTTCTTTGCAGATCAATTGCAAACAATCAATCACCTGCGGTGATCAATCCTTCGGATTGAAGAATAAACAGCATATAAACTGCATATAAAAGTTGGTGTTTATGCAAACTCGCCAATTCAACTTTGTGGCTAAAAGAAATGGCTAAAATATTCGTGAAAGAAACAGAGTTGCGATTGGTTAAAATTCACAACGAAGATTATATCTGTATCACCGACATGTTAACGGCTAAGGACGGACAGTTCTTTGTTTCGGATTGGATGCGTAATAGAAATACACTTGAATTTCTAGGGATTTGGGAAATGGTGAATAACCCCACTTTTAATTATGGCGAATTCGCCATAGTTAAAATGAAATCTGGGTTGAATAATTTCAAGTTAAGTGTTAAGGAGTATTCCAACAAGTTCAATGGAATTGGAATAGTTTCTAAATCGGGAAGATATGGAGGAACCTATGCGCACAAGGACATTGCACTTGAATTTGCAATGTGGATTAGTCCTGAATTCAAAGTCTACCTCATACAAGAATTTCAACGATTGAAAAAATTGGAGGAAAGGGAAATCAGTTGGTCCGTAAAAAGAGAGCTCGCAAAAATCAATTATCACATTCACACGCAGGCAATAAAAGATTTCATTGTTCCAAAATTGCTTAGTAAAGAACAAGTGAATACTATTTACGCCAATGAAGCTGATTTGTTGAATGTCGCATTATTTGGAATTACCGCTCGCGAATGGAGAGAGCTTAACCCAAATCTTCAAGGAAACATGCGCGACTATGCCAGCATGAATGAACTTATTTGTTTATCGAACTTAGAGAATATTAATTCATTGCTTATTCAAGAGAAGTTAGAACAAAAAGAAAGGCTTGTTAAACTAAACCAACTCGCTATTCAGCAAATGACCGTACTGCAAAATTTGAAATCCCGAGATTTGTTCAGGTAAGTGAATAATAACGCAGTTCCAATTACGAAGTAGGAATAAAATCTTCGATTTTCCAATTACGAAGTTCCTACGTCTTTCGACGTATTGCCAATTCCAATTTTTAACTCCATATTGAGCCGGAATAAACGCATTGATTCGATAACTCCTTAATCAATTGATCCCAACAGAAACATACATATACTTTGCTTCGGGGGTAATTCCTATTCTCACCTACTTTACCATAAAAGTTAAGAAATCTATACCGAGTCATTTCGTGTTCGCTTTCCTTATTCTTTCTGTTTCTATTGACTTACTTAATTTTTATTACCACTCGAAAAAGGAAAACAATCTCTTTCTAATTAATATCTATGATTACATTGCCATCTTTCTTGAACTGTGTTTTTTCTTATCCATTACGAAGTTCCGTAAAGCATTTACTTTCCTTACTTCGGTCGTTCTGATTATTTGCTGGACCGTCCATTTTATTTTTAACCTGAACAATGGCTTCCACATTTACTCAACTTCCCTGTCCTTCTCAATTTCATTGATAGTATGCATCTATTCCGTAGTAGTTACAGTAATAGTCATTAGAGAGGACACTCCTAAGTTCAATAAATACAAACATCAGTTTATTGCCATCTTCGGATTTTTTATTTTTGAAGCTCTCTGTCTTATTCCTGTATCTACACTGAACTTAGATTTAAACACTGCCGACCGAAAACATCTTGCAGCCCTATTCAATGATATTATTCTTATTGCAGCCTTTTGCAGAAACATACTCTTCACCTTGTACTTCATTGCAGAGAATAGAAAAAGAACCTATTACAATGACTTCAAGACTACTTAGAATTAGATTCAACTTCAATTCCGATATTTATAAAAGAAGAATAAAGAAATGAATGAAATAGTAATATCCACGGCCTTGTTCTCAGCCGTATTTCCTATTTTTTACTTTTTCAAAACAAGTGCTAAAAGAAACAATTTCAATTGGTTTCTATTCGCATTCACACTGTTCTCAATATGCACAGATTCTCTTAATTATTATTTAGCCTGTAACAATATTCACAATCACTTTGTATTTAATTTCTACGACTATTTCGCTTTCGTTCTTGAATTAGGCTTTATTCTAACGGCATTGAATTTCAGTCGGTTTTTTAGATTTTTCTCTGTCTTTCTAATTGTAGTATGCTGGGCCATTCATATTCAATTCAACCTAAGGAATGGATTTTCACAAATGTACTTTGATCTTTCCTATTCAGTGTCTTTAACAATCTGTGTTTATTGTGGAATTGCGATCATTAAAGTTCTGCACTACGAACCCCATTATTTCAAACAATCTAAGCATCTTCTATTCCCAATATTTGGTTTGCTAATCTTTGAATCGACCTGTTTAGTCACCTTAGTAACAAATAGTTTTAACTTAAATGAGGAAGAAAGAATTCTTCTGTACAATTTCTATAACGGTGTTGTTGTCTTTGGAAGTGTATTGAGAAATGTACTTTTCACCTTGTACTTCATTGCGGATAGAAGAAAACGAAAAAGTTCAGAACTCAGTCATATCTGAGGTTTCTTATTTTAGTACGAATTAAAAAAAATGATAACCTTCGCTTACATATCAGTATTTCTAAGGCTAGTGCCTTTGTTTTTACAAATGTTGACTTTCGCTAAGAAAAATGTAGGTTCATTATATTTCCTGGCTTTTACTTTTTTTTCTTTTTGTGCAGATGTATTTGCAATATTTTTTATTTCCCTGGAAATTCATACTGATGTATTATTTAATTTTTATCAGATTTTTGAAACGGTAGTAGCAACTTTCCTTGCTATTGAAATTGGGAAGTTCAATAAGAAAATCAATTTGATTCTGTACTTATTTTGTTTCTTTTTTGGGATATCTGTGGTGTTACTCAGTTTCATACACGGATTTGATTTCCCTCAGGATTTCAATTGGGGAATTTCAAGATTTTACATACTTACCATTACATTTATATCTGCATTACACTATGTTAGAAAAATGGATAGCTTCAACAACATCAATGCAGCGCCATTATTCGGATTACTCGGGATTTTTATCTATGAAGCACTTAGCATAATACCCCTATTATCTCAACAAATTCAGATGGCTTCTGAAAACCCGATTGATTCGTTTGTTATATACTTTATATTCTTGGTATCTGGCAATTTGATTCGAGATGCTTTAATTTCATACAACGCAATTCTCAATATAAAACACAAGGTTAAATGAATATTGATGAGGTACTCATATTTTCGGGAATAATAATGGTTCTTATGTTAATTTTCATTGTAGCCATATTCTTTTTGTTTACTAAAAAAACAATCGAGAGTATTCGGCAGCGTCGAGAATTTGATTTTAAAATGCAACAAGCGATCATTTT
>JBJOPP010000307.1:0-2701 GCA_046050685.1 Bacteroidota bacterium | reverse complement strand
GAGGCTATGGTAATACTAGAATGCCATAGCCTCTCTCTCTCTCTTTTTGGGCAGGTGATCGCGCGCTAAACATTCTTTCCGTTGGTCTCGGACTATATTAGGTCTCGCAACCTAGGTTGCGTGAATAATACAACATGGCATACAGAAAGAAATTCCGACGTGGTCGCGCAAAGCGTACAGTAAAACGAGCAAGAAAAATGAGATACAAAAAAAAGATTCGTTATATTAAAAAGAAAGGAAAACGTTTTGGAAAGAGAAAGATACGAGCGGTACGCGTTAATATGAAAGCGGAAAGCAGACGGCGCCAATATGAACGTTTCACAATTCTAATCGATATGGGAAAACAAGATGTGTCAACAACAGGAGATCTACATCACGAATTTCGAAACTTTAGCATTAAAGATTTGGTAGACAGACAACCAAAAATCCAAGAACATTTCTACGTACGAGTTAAAAAAGCAACTCTACGATGGAAACTGAAAAACTTTGACCCAAAGTATCAAAGATTTGAACGATCTAGAACAGGAACATATATGGCTGAAATGGCAGATATTGACGACGGTTTAAACAACGCGTACTTTCCAAACGCAGATACTCAAGCATGGGTAAACGCACAATCTACTTCTAGCCCAGTCCCAGGATTCTCAGTGTTGTACGACCTAAACACATTCAGCGGGCATAAGAAATTACCTAAATTACATGGAGCATGGAGTGGAATGAGAACTTTCAGGCCATACATCATAGATGTCCATTCAAGCATGTACACAAATAATACCAACGTTGCAAACAACGAACTATCACTAACTGGAAGATTAGTAAAAAGCTACAACGGATGGTGCGCTGTTGCAAGTAGCACACAGGCGTCATGGTCAAACGATCTACGATTAATAACACCAGAACTGACAGCCGCTAACATTAGAGATCTAGTATACGCAGCTGACGGAACAACTCTAAAAGAAGTTGTACATAGAGAGCAGCATTTAACAAATCCATTCTACGAAATAGTATGCATGGTTGAAATAGAATGCAGAGGTTCTAATTTATACGATAAAATCAACTATACAGCACCACCCGCTGCTAAGCTACTGAAAAGGCCAGCTGAAAACATAGAAAAGGGTAACGAAAAAGTGCAAAAATTGATCAACGAATTTGATAACACTATAACCAGTAATGGAGGCTTTATTCAAAATGTTCGTGACGCTGTTACATCACATATTACAGGTTCTAATCCTGTATTGGGAGCTGTTGCAACGATGGCAGGAATTAACGCAAACAAATTCAAAAGAGAAGAATTAAAAAAATAATTTTATTTAAAATCACAATCATTATTAGGCATTTCAATAAATTCAGAAGTAGTTATATGTTTTAATAAATCACTGAAAGATTCATAAGGGAAATAATCTTCACGCTGGGCTTGGTTTTCAATAAGAAAATCAATCATGGCAGCGTGTTCAATGGCATCAGAATCTTCAATTACTTGAGTTTCTTGCTCCGATAGCTCAGGGCCACTCTCTTCTGGTTCGATTTCAACTGGTATGAGATCGTCAAAGTGTTCTCCCGCCACATTACGGTAGTCATCCAAGTCCACAATTTGCCAACGATCATAAGTAAGCAAATGCTTATGATCATGTACATCGTGATTGGTGAGGACAACAATTTTAACAGAGTATCCGAGCCAAAACATGTCTGAATCGTATTTGCCAGAAGAGACACAACCATCCTTAAGTTCTTCAAAGATATCCCAAGCAAAGTATTGAGGCTGCTTGTTCCGAGCATAATCGAAGATAGCAATTTTATAGTCACCTTTGGAAAAAGCGTGAATAATATCATGAGCTTTACCACCACGACAATAAAACACTTCAGAACCGTGTTTATTCCGAATGTATTTAGCCAAATGGGATTTGCCAGAGTTTCCCCGCTTATCTTGAACGAATAAAATTCGACGATCCGTCTGCTTCATCAACTTCTCGTAAACTTCTTTCTGCCACGGCCGAAGTGAAGTAACTGCGGGTGGATGGCATTGTGAACGCTTGTTGGTTTGCGTTATTTGTTTCAACTGATTGTAACAACGGATAGTTGTCTCTGGACAAAGGGCTGCGCACTCCTCCAAATTCTGACAACTGAGAAGGCGGGCATAGAGGTTCAGGTTGGATCCAGGTTTTCCTAGCTCCAGAAATACATTCTCCTTCGCACAATAATCGCGGGATTGTTCGTCCGTACCAAAGGCAGATTCCATATGAGCTCGACAAAGAGCAGGGATCAGTGACCTCCACTTCGTAAGTGTCCCATCTCTGGCCTTCAAAAAAGAATGGTGGAAGTGGATGAAGCCTTGCAAATGCGGAGTACCGTTTGCACCAACTTCTTTTCCGATGATACAATACTCGATGTTCTTCAAGAGCGAGTTCAAGATGTTTTCCAGGGACTGACATTCCTCTTCAGTATAATTATTCAAAGTAAAACAAATACGATTAGAACGTAAATAAGACTTCTTTGGTGGCATGATGACGAATGAGACCAAATAAAAGAAAACATCAGCTTTTATACTCAAAAAACGGAAAAGGAAAGCGGACGATGCGCGGTCGCTCGCTACGCTCGCTCGCTAGGTTCCAAAGGTATTGAAGTTCGACAGCGGCTGCTGATGACTCCGAGGCGCTATACGGCCGGCTACGCCGGCCTGCGTTCAATAATAATTGCAGGGCCA
>JBJOPP010000306.1:0-5170 GCA_046050685.1 Bacteroidota bacterium | reverse complement strand
AAGTTTGCCCCCCTCATTCTCATTGTGTTTCTCTTACTCTTTCTTAATGAAATGAAGAATGAAAAACAGTAGGAGAATGAGAATGAAAATTCTTACTCAATCGGCTCGAAACCAAGATTTTCTTTGTATATTCGCGTCCCTTTTTGGGCGGTGATAAGACGCTGAGTCACTGAATAATAACTAACTCTTTCATTCCGTATGCGTGCGAAGGCGAATGAAATACAAATTAACAATGCCCCATGGCAGAAGAATTAAATCCAGCTGAAGAAGCTGAAAACACTGTTCCAACCACCGAAGGAACTGAAAACACTGAAGCTACTGCTTCTGCATCTGTAGAAGAAGAAGTTGCTTCTGAAGAACCACTAGAGTTGTACAGCACTGCTGACGACGCTGCTTTCATGAATGAAAATGGCGAGTTCAGTTGGGAAGCTTACGAAGCTTCAGGTGGATACAGCAATGAAGATCGTGCTCGTTACGATTCATTGTACGAAAACACATTGTCTACAATTGCTGAAAAAACAGTTATTGAAGGAACTGTTGTTTCTGTAGGAAAGAAAGAAGTTGTAATAAACATCGGCTACAAGTCTGAAGGTGTTGTTGCGGTAACTGAATTCCGTTACAATCCAGATCTTAAAGCTGGTGATCGCGTTCCTGTTTATGTTGAATTACAAGAAGACAAAAACGGACAATTAATCGTTTCTCACAAGACTGCTCGTTTGTTCAGCGCTTGGGGTAATGTTAATGCAGCTCTTGAGTCTGGCGAAATCATCAAAGGTGAAGTTAAGTGTCGCACGAAAGGCGGACTTATCGTTGACGTATTTGGTATCGAAGCGTTCTTACCTGGATCACAAATCGACGTTAAACCAATTCGTGATTACGACGTTTACGTTGGAAAAATCATGGAATTGAAAGTTGTTAAAATCAACAACGAATTCAAAAACGTTGTTGTTTCTCACAAAGCTCTTATTGAAGCTGAGTTGGAAGAACAGAAGAAGCAAATCATGTCTGGCCTTGAAAAAGGACAAGTATTGGAAGGTGTGGTTAAAAACATCACAAGCTACGGTGTATTCGTTGACCTTGGCGGCGTAGATGGATTGATTCACATTACTGACCTTTCTTGGGGACGTATTGTTCATCCTGAAGAGATTGTTCAATTGGATTCTAAGATCAACGTTGTTATTCTTGACTTCGATGATGACAAGAAGAGAATTGCTCTTGGCTTGAAACAATTGTCTGCTCACCCATGGGATGCTATTCAAGATACTTTGGAAGTTGGACAAAAGATTACAGGTAAAGTGGTTGTTCTTGCAGACTACGGTGCATTCGTTGAGATTGCTCCTGGTGTAGAAGGATTGATTCACGTTTCTGAAATGTCTTGGAGTTCACACTTACGTTCTGCTCAAGATTTCTTGAAAGTAGGACAGGAAGTTGAGGCTGTTATCTTAAGCATGGAGAAAGACGAGCGTAAATTAAGCCTTGGATTGAAGCAATTGACTTCTGATCCATGGGACGGAATTGAGTCTCGTTTCCCTGTTGGAAGCAAGCACACTGCGAAAGTTCGTGCATTCACTACATTCGGTATCTTCTGCGAATTAGCAGACGGAATCGATGGTCTTGTTCACATCTCTGACCTTTCTTGGTCTAAGAAGATCAAGCATCCAAGTGAGTTCTGCGCTATCGGAGATGATATGCAAGTAGTTGTTTTGGAATTGGATCGTGAAGGACGTAAAATCAGCTTAGGTCACAAACAAGTGGAAGAAAATCCATGGGATGTGTTCGAAACTGTATTCGTTGAAGGAACCAAGCACCAAGGTACTATCGTGAAGAAAGAAGGTAACCATTGTGTAGTTGCTCTTCCTTACGGTCTAGAAGGATTCTGCTTGAACAAAAACATGAAGAAAGAAGATGGTTCTACAGCGAAAGTTGAAGAAACTCTTGACTTCATCGTTCTTGAGTTCAACAAGAACCAACGTAAGATTGCTGTGTCTCACACACAAACTTGGAAGCCAGAAGAAATCATTGCATCTGCTGAGGCGAAGCCTAAGCGTGCTGGTGCTGGATCAGGTGCTAAGAAAGAAGACAACAATTCAGCTGTGAAACAAGTTAACTCTCAAGTTGAGAAATCAACTCTTGGTGACTTAGGTGCATTGGCTGCATTGAAAGAAAAAATGGACGGAGAAGAAGGAGTATAATTCCTCTTCCCTCTAACATATAAAAACCTCCTTCGGGAGGTTTTTTTTATTTTACCTTGCAAGCATGAATCGATCGCTGCTCGTCTTAGCATTTCTTTTATTCAGCAATACCCTTTTTGCTCAAAATAAAGTGGGTGATGTTGTCGATGAATTCAACGGTGTAAAAGTTTATTACAACGGAAGTGTCTCGCATGTGAGCACTCGAAATGTCAGCGCTGATGGATACAACATTGGGTTGAGATATCAATGCGTTGAATTCGTAAAGCGATACTATTACGAATACTTCAAACACAAAATGCCGAATTCATACGGACATGCGAAAGACTTCTACAATTCAAAATTCAAAGACGGACAATTGAATACCGAGCGAAATCTGATTCAATATAAAAACGGAGGAAAAGGTATTCCTCAAACACATGATTTAATTGTTTGGAAGGGAAACGAATGGAACCCATACGGACACGTGGCTATTGTAGTGAAGAACAACAGCAACAAAAGCATTGAAATAATTCAACAAAATCCAGGTCCAGGTGCGCCGAGTAGAATAACTCTTCCACTCATTTACAACGGTTCTGGTTATAACATTGAGGACGATGAAATACTTGGCTGGCTCCATAAAAATTAGTTTTCTGTTTGTTCTGATTGCATTTCAGAGTACTTCAGCATATGGGCAAATTCCGAAACTAAAAGTTTTGTCCTTCAACATTCGTTACAACAATCCGAACGACGGAGTAAACAGTTGGCCGAATCGAAGTGAAAACGTGCGGAACTTTCTTGTGAATGAACAACCCGACATTTGCGGATTTCAAGAGGTCTTGCACAATGAGGTCCTGGAAGTTGAAACGTTTTTTTACAACATCACAAACAAAAAACTTTTGTACAAGCGCGTCGGTGTTGGCCGCGAAGATGGCGAAACCAAAGGCGAGTACTCCCCTATTTATTTCAACTCGAATCGCTTTTCATTGATTAAATCGAAAACAGTTTGGTTGTCGGAAACACCCACCAAACCGAGTAAAGGATGGGATGCCGCCTGCGAGCGCATAGCGACATTCGCCTTGCTCTTCGATTTAAAAACGACAGATACTTTATTGGTTGTAAACTCGCATTGGGATCACGAGGGCGTGCGCGCAAGACAAGAAAGTGCCAAACTTATTTTAAAGGAAATAGAAGCCTTCTCTTCCATTCAGAATATAATCTTCATGGGAGATTTCAACTGCACGCCGGAAGATCCTGCTTTGAAAAAAATTCGTGCAGCATTCTCCGATGCCGGAATAGGCATTTACTCAAAAGTTGGAACGCTCAATCGTTTCGAGCGCGCTGCGAATCCACAGGCTCCGCGTATAGATTACGTTTTTTATAAATTGAAAAACTTCGGTTTTTCATCTTACAAAGTTGGCAACACCGACGTCACTGAACCGCTTCTTTCAGACCACTTCCCAGTCGTTGTTGAATTCGAACAGATGCATTCAAAGGTGGAAGGACGATTTCAGTTCAATTTTGAAATGACACCGCTGGATTATGCTGACTCTCTTCTTCATGTTGATTTACTGAAATGCTATGTTGGGAATATTGAGCTATTAGACATCAATAGGCAAGTCATCGGCAAGGATTCCGTTGCCTACCGCCTACTCGATTTTTCGAATCGAAGTTCTATGAATTTTTCCATTCCAATCAACAGCCACAATGCCAGCTATATTCGACTTACCCTGGGTGTCGATTCTATTACAAACGCTGCAGGCGTTCATTGCTGCGCGTTAGACCCCGCTAACGGCATGTATTGGAGCTGGCAAAGTGGATACATTCAGTTTAAGTTGGAAGGAAAAGAAAAAGACGGGAATGCATTAAACCTTCACCTCGGAGGATTCTCCAATGCTAACATGAGTTCAATTACCGATGAAATACCAATCCTTCGTACGATCACAGGCGGACCTGTTCTGCCGCTAGATAGAAGATCGCAAGACGTTACCATTCATTTGAATTTAGATTCTTTCCTTGAACTTGTTCATGCAAACAAAGAATACTCACTCATGAGTCCGAGCGATCATGTTCACGAATACATGCGTGTATTGTGCGCTTCTTTTTCAGCCATAATGAAATGATTCGAAAAAGCTATTTCTTTTCCATATTCATTTTGCTTTTTGTCTTAGCGATTGGCTTTACCCTTCCACCTAAACGAAAAATAGTTTGGCCCGAGAAAGTCTATAACGAAAAGAACAATCCTCCTTCCACCGAAAAAAAAGAATTGGGAAGACTGCTTTTTTACGATCCGATTTTGTCTTCCGACAACACCATTTCGTGTTCATCTTGTCACTTGTCTTACACTGCGTTCACGCATACAGATCATGCGGTAAGCCACGGTGTTTTCGATCGTGTTGGAAAACGAAATGCACCCGCGTTGTTCAATTTAGCATGGAAGAAAAACTTCATGTGGGACGGTGCAATTCATTCATTAGACGCACAGGCCATGGCGCCCATTGAAAATGTTCTAGAGATGAACGAGACCTTGGCGAATGTGGTAAAGAAGCTCAACGAGAGAAAATTTTATCGCGCTTATTTCTTCCAAGCTTGGGGCGACAGTTTAGCAACGGGAGAGCGTGTATTGAAATCGCTTTCGCAATTCATGTTGAGCTTTGTGAGCAATCAAAGCAAATACGATGAAGTCCTTTCAGGAAAAAACACCTTCACCGAACAAGAGCAAAAAGGTTATGTGCTCTTTCAGAAAAAATGCAATGCTTGTCATACCGAGCCTTTGTTCACGAATGACGAATTCAAAAGCAATGGCATTGCATTCAATGATACGCTGAATGATTTTGGAAGAGGCGCTGTTACCTCGTTCAGACAAGACCGACTCACCTTCAAGGTGCCTTCGTTGCGCAATGTTGAAATGAGCTTTCCGTATATGCACGACGGTAGATTCAAGACGTTGCAGCAAGTACTGAATCATTATTCTTCCATTGATGGAAAGGAAGAAAATATTT
>JBJOPP010000305.1:0-3477 GCA_046050685.1 Bacteroidota bacterium | reverse complement strand
GGACTGTAGTTAATTCCCATTCGTTGTTGAAGAGAGTAGTGAAGTACCTGTTGCTCCATTGCGTTGGTGTTGAATTCCAAATCACTTCAAGCCCGGAGGTAATTGCATCTTTCCCTTTTCCTGAATTGAAATCACTCTTCCAACCCAAACCTTGCTCTTCAATTACAGCTCCTTCAGGCGCTTCTCCAACATGTGAGGCACTTCCAGCACCGTGCGTCTTTCCGAAGGTGTGTCCACCTGCAATAAGTGCAACGGTTTCTTCATCATTCATTCCCATTCGACCAAATGTTTCGCGAATGTCTTTCGCTGAAGCAAGAGGATCTGGATTTCCGTTAGGTCCTTCCGGATTCACATAGATTAATCCCATTTGAACAGCCGCTAGTGGCTTTTCAAGTTGTCTTCCTTCAGTATAACGTTTGTCGTCTAACCATTTGGTTTCTGGTCCCCAGTATACGTATTGTTCTGGCTCCCACACGTCAACGCGTCCACCACCAAATCCAAATGTCTTAAAGCCCATGTTCTCAAGAGCAACATTGCCTGTAAGAATCATTAAATCTGCCCAAGAAATTTGATTGCCATATTTCTGTTTGATCGGCCAAAGAAGTCTGCGTGCTTTGTCCAAGTTCGCATTATCGGGCCAGCTGTTTTGTGGAGCGAAACGTTCCATTCCAGAGCGTGTACCTCCGCGTCCGTCGCCGGTGCGGTATGTTCCTGCGCTGTGCCATGCCATGCGGACAAAGAAAGGTCCGTAGTTGCCGAAGTCTGCTGGCCACCAATCTTGACTGTTTGTAAGTAGAGCATTGATGTCTTTTTTCAACGCGAAATAATCCAAAGTGGTGAATGCTTTCTCGTAAGAGAATTGAGCATCCATTGGATTAGAAAGACTTGAGTTCTGACGAAGAACCTCCAAGTTTAAGGCGTTAGGCCACCAATCTCTGTTGTTTTGTCCGCTGCCTATCACTTCTGTTTTTTGAGGCGAGGCTGAAGGGTGAAATGGACATTGCCCCTGCATGGCTTCATGCGGCTGCGCAGAAGCATTTACCGAAGCAACAAGGCATGTAATTACTAGGATTTTTTTCATTGAAAACTGTTTAAGTTATTTCTAGATTGACGAGTCAAATGTAGACGCTAACTTATGATACAGATTATCAATAGTTTTTATGAAATTATAGTTTTTGCTTATATGATTCAGAGAGGGAAGTTTAATTGCCACCGTGTTGGTAGCATCTTCCGTTTTCGCTTAATGTCATTCGCTTACAACGAGCCCCAGCTTTTGTTATTCCAGAACATTGAACGGAAGTTCCTTCACGTTTCGGTGAAGTAGAACCACTTTGAGATTTTACGTTTTGCCATTTCCAGCAAGTTGTACAATGTTCTTTTTCCAAAGTTGTTTCTTGATCGTCAGGAAGTGCTGGAAAAAAATCAATGCCTGTAACTTTTTCAACTTCGTCGATACTTACTGCAAATGAAGTTAGAGCAGAAGAGGAGGAAGCATTCGGAAGGATGAATCCCATTGCCTTTATTTCAGGCTGCGTATAGTCTAGAATGACTTTGTAATAATAGTTCGGAATTGAAACGCGGTTGCTTCCTATGGTCGGACGTCCGGCTGTGAGTACAGGTCCTGTTACAATGTATATTGCTGAGTTGTCTATTGCCCAAGAGCGCATCATTTCTTCCAAACGTTTCCATACTCCTCGGTTGAATCCAGGCAGTTGAGGACTCATATTGCTGAGGTAAAAACTTTCTTTCATGGTAATGGCAGACCATCCCATATCTGCAGCCGGTGCTAAATGTCCCTTGTCGTATCCGGAATTCGCGTAGTCTGCATTCTCTGCGGTACCGGTTGAAACCATCGGGTCGACAAGGAACTTGTCTGTCCGCTCAAAAAGACTGTTGGTCTCTTCTTTGGTGAGTTCGTATGCAATCCATTTTGCTTGTTCATGTTCTTCCGAATAGACAAAGGAATATCCGGAGTGGGAAATTATTTTCTCGTTGGGAAGAACAGCAGGATACTCAAGATGAGCAATGTTATCGGTTGGAACAATTTCTTCCTTTTGTTCTTCTTGTTTCGATTCTGTATTTGAAACAGCAGGTGCAGTGCTCGACTGAAAAGCATAAACAATAACAACGACCAAGCATAGCAGAGCGATGAGTATGAGAATTCTTCTAGATCGATTTGGACTGCTCATTTCAATTTGATTTATTCGTTTAATCCCTTTCCATTAAAAATGGCTTCCATATTCTTTTCAATGCGAGAGAGTCGAGTGGCAGATTGTTTGGCTTGTGAGAAATGAAGTAGGTATCCCCGCTGTCTTCCCGGAGTGAGCTTTTCAAAGGCAGCTTTCAATTCAGGAAGTTCTTTGAATTTAAGCTCCAACTCTTCTGGCATTGGATATTCTGAAGTTTTCTTGGCTTCAACTTTTGCTCCTGATTTTTCCAATTCAACTGCTTCGAAAATATAACTGAGTATTGTTTTCTTTAGCTTCTGAATTTCATTGGCGTTTGTGAATCTCAGCTGTCTTCCTGAATTTGAATTCTCTGTAGGTTGAACTAAAATCTTCTCAGAATCGCTTAGCAAAGCTCCTTTGAAAAACATGATGCTTGAATATTCTTTGAAACTGCCCAGCATGAAGATGTTTTTCTTCTTGAAGGTGTATGCAGGGAATCCCCATTTAACTTCTTCGTCTAATCCGGTCTCCAGGGCGATATCGCGAAGCGCCTTCATTTCTTGATTGCGGATAATGATTCGACATTGTGGAGTGCCGACGAGCTTGCATCGGCCACAGCCTTCGGCGAGGATGGTGTCTACTTGAGGGTTCATGATGTATCAAAGATAAGGAGGTTCTGTGAACTAATGTCCTGCGGACGAATGCCGATGGCGAATGTCTTTCAGACTAATGTGCTTTGCACGAATGCCGATGGCGAGGGTAGTGAAAAAGGTAAGAAAAGGTAAGATTAATCGGGTCGAAATATCTTTCGACCATAGTTAATAGAAGGTAAGAAAGGGCAAGATTTATTTCTTTAGGTATGCGAGAAAGCTTTGGTAGAGGCTGTTGTGAAGAATGCTTGCGTGATCTTCATGTGGCATGAGATTGAAATGAACTTCGTCGAAGGAGGAGTTGTTTTTGATTTTTTTAAAGAGGGTTTTTGCATCACGTATCATGACTTTGTGTTCATCTTGACCAACGGAAAGATAGACATCTGGAGTATGAGAGAATTCAATACTTAAGTATTCGTCGGAATTCTTCAAAAGAGATTCATTGTCCCACCAAAGGCTTGGACTTGTAATGAAATAAGTTGTGAATAGGTGAGGGCGCTTCAGTAATATTTCACATGCGAGTAATCCGCCGAGTGATTGTCCAATGAGCATTTTTTCTGGACCGATAGGGAATTCATTCGCGATGTAGGGTTGCAATTCATATTCAATAAATGAAATGAATTTATCTGAATGTCCGGCCGTTGGAAATTCTCTCTGAA
>JBJOPP010000304.1:0-5260 GCA_046050685.1 Bacteroidota bacterium | reverse complement strand
CAATTCTTCTGCACTGATGTAAGTTGAATGAGGATCCAATTCTTCCAACAGGGAAATGATTGCTTTTTCTGTAAGTTCTTTTGAGTTTACCGAGTCTACATACATGTATTCGATATAGTTCAACAACGAAGCGAATTTATCTGTTGTTGTTTTCGGATCTGGTTGTGCCCAAGCAGTGGCTGTGATAAGCGTTTGGACAACTAAAAACAGGACTAATTTCTTTTTCATAAGTTCGGGTTAAAGGTACAACGCAGATTCGTTGTACCAATGTCCCTAACTAAAAAACCGTACCACTATTGCACGTCAAATTCAACAACCACTTCTTCGGCTGCATTTCCGCTTTCATCAACCGCCTGAAGCTCCCAATGCCACACCCCATGAATAGTATCAGGAACAACGTACAACAAGGTCTTGGTAACCATGGTTCCTGAAAGCGATTGCACGCGCGTATCTACCCACAATCCAGTATTCGGAACAACCGCCGCTGTGTCTGTAACACCGTTGTGCCCGTGACCATCAGATGCATCATGAATATTCGCTCGAAATTGGCTTAAGGTATTCTCATCGACGATCGTGAATTTCACCTCCAACGAATCTCCTGGAGAAACCACAAAATCCTGTCCGAACACATCGTTAACATATACCGAGTGAATTATTGGCAATGTGGTATCCTCTTGCTGACAGCTTTGCAGAATAAATGCTCCTCCGATTAACACAAGAAACGATTTAAGAATTTGCTTTTTCATGTTGAGTTGATTTTAAAATTTAATTAATGTTTGAATAAATACATTGCGTCCCATTTCCGGAAGATTCAGTCTTCGGTAATTACTTGTGTGATTGTAATAAAAGGCATTGAAAAGATTATTTACGCCAAGATTGCTTTCGAGTGTTATTCCGCGCAACTTCCATTCAACTTTCAATTTGGAATCTAGTGTTTGATAACCCGGCGTAGACTTCTCATTGCGATCAACTCGGTTTTGCGCAGCAGCCCAATTGCCTTGTACTTCCAACAGAACATTCAACTTGTTTTTCAATTCGAATAATTTATGTTGAAGGTTTATACTCGATGAAATTGGCGGAGTAAAAGGCGAAGCCGTTCCAGATAAAAACAAATACGAAAACACCGATTGAGCGCTCCATTCTACCTTTGTTCGCGTATTCAATTGAAATTCACTTTTCAATTCACCCCCTGAAAACATAGCGCGGTCCTGCGAATAGACATAGACTTGTCCGCCATCCGACAATTCAGAATAAAAGGAAGAAGCTCGAAGGAAAATATAGTTGGAAAAATAATGCGCATATCCCGCCAACGACAATCGGAATTTTTCGGTTTGAAGTTCAAACGCAGCATCAACGAGATAGCCAACTTCCGGATTCAACATTGCATTGCCTTGCTCATGGCGGAAGGTACCGTGATGAACGCCGTTTATAAATAACTCTGCAGCATTCGGCATACGCCAAGCGCGTTGAAGACTATACTTCAATGACTGTCCTTCGTGAATGGAAACAGCCTCTCCAATTTCAAACGACCAACCTGCAAAATTCCGAGTCATCTTATTCGCACGAACGTAGTAGGATCCAATGCTATCAACCGATGCATAAACCGGAGAGCGAAAAGCTTCGTCGCGCATTCTCCCCTGCTCCAATCGCAATCCTACGGTTCGGAAGGTTTCTTTTTTTCTTTGTTGAAGTAAACTGTTCCGTTGGAAATAAACCGCATGCTGAGTTCCAACATAGTTCGGTAAAAGGAAATCATATCCTCCACGCGAATGCTGAAGCAATTCTGCGAATAATCCAACCAACGTCTTTGTCCCTTCCTTCGAAGTCATTCGTAAAAACGAATTAAGCTGCGCTGAACGTAAACGTAAGTCATGTGCGACGTTGTAATTCGGCAAGGGCTGAAAGCCTTCTCTTCGCGGAAGAATAAACTCTTGTCTTCTATTTTCCTGAACACCTGCATTCGTTTCGAACCATCCCCATTTCGTATTGGAAGAGAAATGCAAGGCCGATTTAAAATGTCGAAGCGAAACATTTGGGAAACCCACATTTCTTGAATCGCCATCGCTTTGAACACTGCCAACTGTGGGCACTCCGATGGCTCCAACAAACATGCCTGCGTCTTGTGTGTACAAACTTTGCGACAACTGAATTTTTCCTTTGGGAAGAAGTCTTCCAATTACGAATTGCTCATGCAAATCTTTTCCTGCAGTGTTCTGCAAAGCACCTTCTGCAAGTGGATAAATTCTTCTCAAATACGTGAACGAATCGGCAGGCAATCGCATGTCGCCGTATTTCATGAATGTGCTACGAAGCTTAAAGTAATTTTTACTTTTTCGAATTGAAATTTGAGCGGAATTTCCAAGTGTATAGTTGTTCGATTGGAAGATGGAACCAACGTTTCCATGCACACCCTCCTTTGGCACTTCGGGTAAGCGTATGGAAAGCACACCGCCAATGGCATCGGATCCGTAAACAACATTCCCGGCGCCTTTCCGCCATTCTATATTTTCAATCTGAAAAGGATCTATCTCTAACCCGTGATCACTACCCCACTGCTGCGCCTCGTGCTTCATTCCTAAATCTTGAATGAAACAGCGCGTGCCTGAATACGCTCTTATCTGAGGCTTACTCATTCCCGCTCCCGTTGAAATGGATGAAATCCCAGGCTGCGATTTCAGCTTATCTGAAAGTGTAAGTCCATTGGCCAACGTAAGCTCTTTCGCTGAAAGAGAAACCATGGCTTGGGAAGATCTTCGCACTTCTACTTTTGAAGTTCCATCTTCAATGACAATTTCGTTCAATTGAAAATTTGAAGGAAGCAATTCAATACGCAAGGTTGTAATAGAATCGCGCTCGACCATGAAGTCGAAAAGCTTCGCTGCGTAATTGTCCTTCAACACATGCAAATGATATTTTCCAATAGGAATTTCTTCCACAATAAAATACCCCTTGCCGTCGGTAATGACATCGGCATTAAGCTCATGCACTTCAACATGAACATGCGATAGGGGCAATTGCGTGGAAGCATCAACTACAATTCCGTGCAATTGGGCAAACGCTGAATTTCCAATCCCTAAAAAGAGAACAATAAAGGATAGACGTATGTAAGAAAAATTTACCACGAACCTCCTGCACCGCCGCCGCCGAAGCCGCCGCCACCGAAACCGCCAAATCCTCCGCTTCCTCCTGAACTTCCACCACCGTATCCGCCGAAGCCTCCGCTTCCGCCACGGAAAGAATTGTAATATCCCGAGTGACGCGTATTCATTGATGCGAGTAAAGCCCAAGCCGCCCAGAAACCAAGGTTGTTTGAGCGGGCGTATTGACGAGTACTTTTCACTTTGAATAACAAGAACACGCCTGCAATGATTAAAAAGAAAATGACTGCTCCGAGTATTCCCCCTTTGTTGCTTTTCTTTTCTGGAGCGTATTCGCTTGCTGGATATTTCCCGCGAGATAAATCAGATAAAATCTGAACGCTCTTCGCTATGCCTTCGAAATATTTTTTCTGCTTTGCTAATGGAATAAATTCATTTTCCACGATGGTGTAAGACACCGCATCTGGAATAGTTCCGTGCAATCCTCTTCCAACAGCAATGAATGCTTCTCCTTTCGAAGACGGTTGTTTCGGTTTAATCAGGAATACAATTCCGTTGTCTTGTTTGGCTTGACCAACACCCCAACTTTCTCCAAGCTTCGTTGCGAAAGCATACGGCTCAAATCCGCATAAGTCTTCCACAATAACCACAACGATTTGTGTCCCGGTGGTGCGTGCTAAATTCTGAAGACTGTCTTCCAACAATTGCACTTCATTGGCCGCAAGCATGCCCGCGCCATCGTATACCAAACGACGATCATCTTTTTGTGGAAAGCAATCTTGCGCGTTGGCTTGTGCGCCAAAGACGAGCAAAGCAGCAACGAATAATAACTTAACGGCTGACTTTATTGCTAATCTCATTGATGTCGTTTTCTTGATATGGGAAAGATGATTTTAAAGCGTTCGCAATGGTAAGGAAACAAGAACGTATTCCTTCAGCATAGTTGTTCGATTTAAAATCGTTGATTAAAGATGAAAGACATTGCGAAAGAACTTCTTCCGACAAATGAGCTTTCGCGCCAGCGTCGGCAAGAATGGAAACCTTGCGGTCGTTCACGCTTACGTACAAGAGCACTGCGTTGCGCAATTGCGTCTTGTGCAATTCCAATTCTGAAAAAACAAAAGCTGCTCTGTCCAGCAAATCTTCGTTGCACGATTCTTCAATGTGCAATTTGAATTCAGCTGAAGTGAGCAGCTCTGCTTCTTCAATGGCCTTTTCTACCTGAATAGAAAATTGTTCCTCGAAGAAAAAATCCATTATTCGAAACTAACCTTTGGAGCGTTTTCACTTCCTGCATCTGCTTCGAACATCTTACGAACCTTGAACTCTTCATCGTCGTTGCCAACCAATCCAAGCGCTTTATGCTTCCAAAATCCGCGAACGTAACTGTTGAATTCCTTCACCGCTTCGTTGTACAAGTCGCGTTCAGTTTTCACTTGATTCTCAGTTCCCTCAAGCTGTGCTTGAAGCATCCCGAAATTCTCTGTGCTGCGAATCTCAGGGTATTTTTCAAATACTACTTGAATGTTGCGATTGATAATGCTTCCTTGCTGTTGAATTTCTTCAGGAGTGGTTGCACTCTTTATTCCAGCGCGAGCGTTCGTCACTTCCATCAAAATTTTCTCCTCGTTAGCTGCAGCGCCTTTTACGGTGGCAACCAATTGAGGGACCAAGTCGGCACGACGTTGATACGCCGTTTGAACGTTCGCCCATTTCTCGTTTACGGTTTCTTGCTTCTCTACCGCACCGCTATAGATGCTCGTGCCGTACATGTAGAAAATTCCGAATCCTAAAACTATAACTCCAACTACTGCGAGCAGAGCGATTAACACTTTATTTGATTTCATTTATTTTTTATTGTTGAACGAAGTTGTTCTTTTTTTTCTAGTTGAGCAAATTATTTATTTAACGCTTCGAAGTTTGCCTGTATGAATTTTGTCAGTTCCGCACCCTTCAAAATACCTTTTGAAAGCATGGCCAATTGAACTGCTTGTTGCGCAAGCCCTTTACCCACTTCTTTGTCGGCATTAATCTTCTGCATTAACGGGTGGTTCGAGTTCACAACAATGGTGTAGCTATCTGGAAGTTCTCCGTAGAAATTCATTCCGCCTCCGCCGCCCAATGCGCTTTGCTCTTTCATGCGACGCATGAATTCGTTTTGC
>JBJOPP010000303.1:0-5612 GCA_046050685.1 Bacteroidota bacterium | reverse complement strand
AAACGTGCTCAACTCCGGAATTTCAGGTTCTTCTAATTCCATTTTAGCTAACTCTTCTTTAGCCAACTCCTCACGCTCGAAATCTTCAAAATTGAACATTGCTACTTGTTTCACAGGCTCTTCTATTGCAGGACTAGCCTCGAAAGTATTTTCAATTTCCAACTCGATCTCATCTGCAACAACCAATTTGAAAGGTTCTTCTGTTACCTCTGCAACAAGAGTTTCAATCATAGGTGCTGTTTCAGCTACAACAGGAGTTTCTTCAACAACCGCAACGGGTGCGATAGGCGATTCTTCAACAACTGGTGTTGTGTCAAGAGTAAAAACTGGATTCTCTTCTACAACCGCAGAGGGTTCTGCAACCGGAGCCGCAGGAGTTTCATTCAACATGAACACGGGAGTTGGAGCCGGAGCTTCTTTTACCGCGTTAAGAGGAAGGAGCGTTGCAATTTCTTTTGCAGCGAAACCTGTTGCAATCACATTCACACAAATATCTTCTCCCAATTGCTCGTCTTTACCATATCCCCAGATGATATCTGCTTCCGGTCCAGCAAGATCTTGAATGAAATCGGTGATTTCTCCGATTTCGTCCATTTTCAATTCGTTGTTTCCGTAAGTAATGTTTAACAAGATATGTGAAGCACCTGTAATATCGTCGTCGTTCAACAATGGAGATTCCATAGCCATTTGCACTGCGCGAATAGCCTGGTCTTCACCATTTGCTCTTCCGCTACCCATGATAGCAACTCCGCTTCCACGCATAACCGTGATTACGTCGTTCATATCCACGTTCACGATACCAGTAATGGTAATCAATTCAGCAATGCTCTTCGCTGCTGTGCAAAGCACGTCATCTGCATGACTGAATGCATTGCTTAGCGAAAGGTTGCCGTATAGTTCACGCAATTTATCGTTGCGAATAATCAAAAGAGTGTCTACTGCTTTGCGCATTTCTTCAATACCAGCAGTTGCTTGCGCAGTTCTTTTCTTGTTTTCAAAAGCGAAAGGGACAGTAACAATACCTACTGTAAGAATTCCCATTTCCTTTGCAACTTGTGCAATTACAGGAGCAGCACCTGTTCCTGTTCCACCGCCCATTCCAGCCGTAACAAATACCATTTGTAAATCTGAATGGAACAATGCACGAATCTCTTCAATAGACTCCATTGCAGCGTCACGTCCTACCTCTGGACGAGCACCAGCTCCACGACCTTTTGTAAGCGTGTGACCCAATTGCATTTTGTTTAGGATTGGACTATTGTCCAAAGCTTGTGCATCTGTGTTACACACGACGAAGTCTACACCGTTAATTCCTTTGTTGTACATGTAGTTAACGGCGTTTGAGCCACCACCACCGACACCAACAACTTTGATTATGGCGTTTTCTTCGTGTTTTGGAAGGTTGAAATTGAGCAAATCTGACATTTTATAAAACTTTTGAGGTAGGTAAATCAGTAAATATTTTGGTTCTCCGAAGTAAGCACAGAATTGCACTTGCTTACAAACGCAGTTTTCAAAATAGTGAACCGCTAAATGTTAGTAAAGAGCTATTGTGGAAATGAAGAAATATTATAAGGAAGAGAAAATTGGACGTTGTACATTTGCCCACATGTCTCAACAAGATATTCAAGATAAGGTTAAGGAAATTTTCACTGCGTATTTGGAAAAGCATTTGCATCGGAAAACACCGGAGCGATATGCAATCCTCGCAGAGATTTACACCATTGAAGATCATTTCGATATTGAAGCACTTTATGTGCGAATGAAAAACAAAAAATATCGCGTTTCAAGGGCAACGTTGTACAACACGATAGAATTGTTATTGAATTGCGCCTTGGTGCGAAAGAATCAATTCGGACAGAATATTGCCCATTTCGAAAAGGCCTATCAGAATCAGCAACACGATCACATAATCTTAACAGACACAGGAGAGGTTTTTGAATTTTGCGATCCGCGCATTCAGAACATAAAGGCTACTTTGGAGGAGATTTTCGACATTGAAATATCCATGCATAGTCTTAATTTTTACGGCAAAAGAAAAAGGAAATAGTTTCCTATTTCCTTCTCTTCAAAAGTTAACTACTTATTTATTTCACCGAGAGCAATGCTGTTGCATCTTGGTAATAGCGATCCGGTTTTTGTGCCCCGTCGAAGTTCCATCTCTGCCAAGATCCAACGCGTGTTCCGTTAGCATATAATCCTTGAGATTCTTTCGTTCCATTGGCGAAGAAATATACAAACTCTCCGTCTGCCACTGTTAAGGCTTCGTCGAGATAAGTTCCTGTCATCATTAACTCTCCCGTTTGAAAATTGATTTTAACTTCGTACAAAGATTCATTTACTGAAGTAACTGTGCGAGTATATTTAGCTGCTGCTTTATTCTTAGTCACATTCAATTGAGCGTCTAACAATTGAGTTGTAGTCTGTGCGAATGCACCTGTTGTTAGAACAATTAGAGCGATTAGGGTGAATAATTTAGTTTTCATGGCGTGTTAGTTATGTTGGGGTATACCTACCTTCGCCAAAAAAGGTTACAATTTTTTTTAAATATTTTTTTAGAAGCACACGAAATGGATTATTTGTTTGAAAAGAAGTGGCAGGAAACAGTGGAAATTGCGTCGAAAAATTTCGGTGAGAAGCTTGATTATTCCGCAATACTGTTGTTAATCGGATTGCAGGAATTGGGAATTTTCGATTTGAAATTCAAAAAAGATCAGAAGCTAGAGCTTATGCACATTGCTGTCTGCACGTTGCTCGAGCCTTACGGATATTACGAATTTGAGGGAAGAGATGTGGACGGCTGGCCACATTTTGCTAAAAAAGAAAATCTCCCGGTGTTGAGTCCGGGAGATCAGGAGGTTTTATTAAAAAAGGCAATAATGAAATACTTCGGAAACGAAGCGTGAGATTAAATCTCTATTGTTACCTCTGTAGTTTCTTGTTCTTCAATCTTAATGATACCAACACCATACAAAGCACCTTTGTATGCTTCAATGTCTAAAACTGCAAAACCAGCTTGACCTAGTTTATAGTTTTCTGTGTAATCCATAGTTACAGTGCCAGTTGCATCTGTCAACAAAATAGTGTCCAAAGCAATAGCATTCGGTGGTGGTGGAGTTTGAGAAGGAGAACCATACAAACGCACTGAAGCGCCTTGAACAGGATCACCATTTGCATCTACAACATGCACTACTGCCACGGTAGGCTCTTCTTTAACGCATGAGGTTAAAGTCATTGTAGTTCCAACTAAAAATAAAATTCCAAAAACAAATTGAAAAGTTCGTGTAGCCTTCATAGACGTTTGCTTAATTTTGTGCCCGGTTAATCGGTTAAGTATCACAAATTAAAGAAAAAAAAATGAATTCACGTCTATCTTTTTGGGGTTTTGCCATTTTTTCTTTGATGTTATTCCTCAATGCATCTGGATGTAAATCGCAAGAACCTACCAACAACGGCTCATCAAAACTAACTATCGGAGAGCCTGTACCTATTGAAAACAAAGACAATCAAACAAATAACAACATGCAAACAGATCACACCAACACCCGTATTAAAGTATCAACGTCATTAGGCGATATGGTTATTCGTCTTTATGACGAGACTCCTCAACACAGAGATAATTTTATTAAGTTGGTAGAATCAGGATTTTACAACGACCTTCTTTTCCACCGTTGTATTCGTGGTTTCATGGCTCAAGGGGGTGACCCAAACAGTCGTGGTGCTTCTGCAGGGACGCAATTGGGTATGGGCGGACCGGGCTATACCATTCCAGCTGAATTCAATTCAAATTTCATTCACAAGAAAGGTGCACTTGCTGCAGCGCGTCAAGGAGATTATGTAAATCCAACAAAATCGTCTAGCGGAAGTCAGTTCTACATTGCACAAGGTCAAGCCATGACTGACGCTCAAATCAATCAAGTTGAACAATACGTAAAGCAAAAGAATCCAAACTTTGCCTATACACCGGAGCAACGTGAAGTATATAAAACCATCGGGGGTACAGCTCAATTGGATATGGATTACACCGTATTCGGAGAAGTGGTTGAAGGGTTAGACATTTTGGATAAAATTCTTTCAATGCCAACTGCCGCTGGCGACAGACCAGTTCAAGACATTAGCATGAAAATGGAGGTGATCAAGTGAGTTTGGTTGAGCAAATAGAGCAACTTAAACTTGAAGTTGCTTCCACCCAACTTAATTCCGCCGATGAGGTTGAGGCCTTTCGTGTAAAATATTTAGGAAGGAAGGGAATTTTGAATGATTTATTCGAAGCATTCAAAGCCATTCCAAACGAAGAAAAAAAGGCTGTAGGAGCTGTAATGAATGGCCTGAAAACGGCTGTGCAAGAAAAAATAGACGAGGCGTCCGCACAATTCAAGTCCAAAAAAGGCAGTGTTGAAGTTCCAGATTTTACTCGTCCTTACGGCGAATGGTCACACGGAAGCAGACACCCCTTGCAATTGGTTCGCGAAGAGATCCTTTCCATTTTTGAACGAATGGGATTTAGTGTGGAAGACGGACCGGAAATCGAAGACGATTGGCATGTATTCTCTGGATTGAATTTCTCTCCTGAGCATC
This sequence comes from Bacteroidota bacterium, assembly GCA_046050685.1. Classification (GTDB taxonomy): domain Bacteria; phylum Bacteroidota; class Bacteroidia; order Flavobacteriales_D; family Sanyastnellaceae; genus CAIZGX01. Next base: position 1,034 of record JBJOPP010000303.1, on the reverse strand, counting down.
CTGCACGGGACATGCAAGATACTTTTTTTGTGGAAGGACAGCCAGATACCGTTCTTCGCACACACACAAGCAGTGTTCAAGTTCGTGTGATGGAAACCACCAAGCCACCGATTCGAATTGTTATGCCTGGAAGAGTTTACAGAAACGAGGCTATTTCTAGCCGCGCGCACTGTCAGTTCCATCAGATAGAGGGTTTATACATCGACGAAGGTGTTTCGTTTGCAGATATGAAGCAAGTGCTTCAAATGTTTACAGAAGCATTTTTTGGAAAGGCTAAAATTCGCTTGCGTCCTTCGTACTTCCCATTCACCGAGCCAAGTGCCGAGATGGATGTGTATTGGGGATTGGAAACGCCGGCCGATCATAGAATTACCAAAGGAACAGGTTGGTTAGAAATTATGGGTTGCGGAATGGTAGACCCTAGTGTTTTAGCCGCATCTGGAATTGATTCAGAGAAATATTCGGGATTTGCTTTCGGAATGGGAATCGAGCGTATTGCTATGCTGCGATACGGTGTAGATGATTTGAGGCACTTCTTTGAAAACGATATGCGATTCTTGAATCAATTCAAGAAAACCATATAGTATTTTTTACAATAAGATAGTGTACATTGTACACTTTTTACAGGAAGTCTTTTTGTACAAGGCCTTCCTAACTATATTTGCAAGGAACAAAAAATTATGGCAACAGCGTCGAAGTCAACAAAAAAAGCAGCAAACTCAACAGGGGAGCGCTTTACAAAGGCTACTTACTTAAAGTGGTATCGTGAAATGCTATTGATGCGCAAGTTCGAAGAGAAGTGCGGTCAGTTATACATTCAACAAAAATTCGGTGGTTTCTGCCACTTGTACATTGGACAAGAGGCCGTTCTTTCAGGAATGATGGAAGCCATTAAACCAACAGACAAAGTCATTACAGCATACCGCGATCACGCGCATCCGTTGGTGATGGGTTCAGATCCTAAGAAAGTTATGGCCGAGCTTTATGGTAAGGCAACAGGACTTTCAAAGGGAAAGGGTGGTTCAATGCACATG
>JBJOPP010000302.1:0-4141 GCA_046050685.1 Bacteroidota bacterium | reverse complement strand
TAAATCCGTTATCCAACACCTTTAATTTTATTTCATGCTTATCTACTGGAGTGATATTAACGACAAGGTCTTTTTCTCTGGAGATATTATCGTAATTGAAGTTGTTATAAAGAGTCCTCCCAAATCGGATGGTGTCATTCTTCGAGTTATTAAACTCACCAAGTAACTTGTCATACGAATTTTCATCTAAATCGATGTCTTTACCTCTTCTGTATTTAAGACTAATGGTCGAGCATGAGCAGAGCATCAAATTCAAACTCAATAGTATGAGGAAGATGTTTCTTGTCATTGGTTTGTTAGGGTATGTTCGTTGTCAGCAAAATGATGCAACTGAAGAATTGAACTTGGATTGAGCAAGTCTGCTGACTATTGCCAAACTAATGTTACCAAGAGTTATTTATATTTATTTTCAAAAAAATCTCGAGCATCCCTAAGTACAGGCCCATCTATTAACTTCATAATATTTAATTCAATTTCTACTCCTGTAAATAGGGTGTATTCTAGTTTTACAAAGCCATATTCGTTAGAAAAATAAGATTTGAGCTTGGATTGTCCTATGTTAGATGTGGCGGTAGCGGTGATAACGAAGCAATCTAATTCCCCAATGTTAGTTTGAATTTTTTCTTTTCCTCTGATTTCATATTCGTAATTTAAAAGTAATCTTCCTTCCCACAATCCCCATTTCTTATCACCCCAATGATTTCCAATACTCATACTATCAGTCCATTTATAACCAATATCATTGTTTAATTTGATGTACGGAAAAGGGCAAGTTTCAAGGGATTTGAAAAAACCGCTTCTGGGAGGATGAATCCAGATGTTTTCTGTGTTTTCTACAATTCCAGTATGTGATATTGTTTTTGGGTTGGGCTCTTCGCTATAACAGACCTCAGTTTGATTCTTATTTGTTCTTTTGAATATTCTAGGTTTGATTACCGTCAAATGAATTTCAGAAATTTTGAGTGAATCAATGTCATTAGAAAGTTCAAAATTGTCTTCTTCATTTTCTTTTAGAAAAAAGGTTGAATCATTTTCAGTAATCTTAATATTGAAGACGAATTCTTTTCCTAAATTATAGATGCTGTTGTTTCGATCAACTTTACTTTTTTCAATATGTAAGCCATCATATTGCTGTCCAAAACCTAAATTTGAAACTAACAGTACTATTATCAGGAAATTGTTTTTCATAACTGCTGCGAACTAATTGCAAAAGGTTGCGAGTCTTCTCCAGCAAATTCCAATCTGGAATATGTAGAATAAGATTGTGATTTGTATTGTGTTAAAAGTATGGAAAATTCTAATACAACTCCGATTAAATATAGACATGTCAATTGTTTGCCGAGCTCGCTCTGCGAGCGGCATCCGAGATGCCCCCACTGATGGGTGGCGGAGAATGAGTACGACAAACACAATGAGAATAAGGAATTGAGTCTTACCTTTTCTTCCCCTTTCTTAACTTTTCTTCCTGTCAAAATCCTCATTTCTCAATCAAAGGACTATACATCATAATCGCATTATTCTCACTCACCAATTCTTCCATCGTGAGTCCAGTTGATTTGTCATAAATCGACTTCCAAATTTTGTTGTGTCTTGTATATCCGCCCCACCATTGGTGCTGAAACAGATGATCCGTTTCGAATACGCGATATTCCACATTCAAATCAGCATCGCAAGTGATTTCACCATTTAAATTTCGATCGTCCAACCAAAGATTAATTTGAAAGGTATGGTTGGTTTTGTTTTCCAACTGAAGATCAATGTAGTTGTATGAAAGCGTTGCGCCACAAGCAAAAGGAATCGTTCGATTTACATCTGGAAACACATCGAATCCATGTCTCCAGCGTTCTTTTATGCTCAGCGGTGTGTGAAGCGCCATCCAATAAAGGAGATTCCCTAACTGACAAAGTCCACCGCCAATGTCCGTTGCAATTTTTCCATTGTGCAGCGCAAGTCCTTCCAAATAACCTTTGCTCTTCGAAGGCCTACCAACTAATTTCCAAATTGAAAATACTTGTCCAGGATGAATAACAACTTTATGAATTCGCTTGGTGGCAAGTTGAAGGTTGGTGACTTTGTTGTGCTGAAGGTACATGTCAACATCCTTTAGCGGACGCAGCAACATGGATTTGTGTTGAATGAGCGAGTGCTTCAAATCGACACCCATATCTGGCTTCGCGAATTTTCTTCTTTCTAAAAACCACTTCAATTGCCGCTTCAGAACGAAATACTCTTTCCCAATTTTGCGTCTCAATAGACTGCGCTTAATTGGTTTTTCAACCTGGTAGGGAAGGTGCATTTCTAAAGTCTATTTTAAGCGATAAATATATTTCTTTTTTGTCGAAGACCCTCGTCCGCAGGACCCTCGCAACGTCAGTTGCCCTCGCGAAGCAATTCGCCCTCGCAACGTCAGTTGCCCTCGTCCTCCGGACATCAGCTTGTCATCTGAAAAACCAAATCCTGATACACGCGCGCATCGCCAACATTCAAGGACATTAAGTTCTCGCCACCACCGAATGCGAGTATTGGAGTAAAAGTATAAACCTCTCCATTTTTCAAATCTTCAAAAGCTGAAAACGCATCTTGAAAAAGTTCTTCTCGAAGCCAAAGTTTTTTGTCTTCTTCGTGAGTGAGAAAATCCTCGAAAAACGATTCCAGACTCCAAACCAATGTTTCCACTTTTCGGTATTGAATATCTAGAATACAAACATCTTCTTCCGTTTCTGAAAGTTTACGGTAGTAGAAGAGCTCACCAAATGCAGAGATTGCAATAGGAGTGTAGTTTTCTTTTTCCGTCCCCAACCACGTCCACAAATTCGATTCATATTCTTTCGGATTTATTATTTCAATAAGTCCGTTGTTGTATTTCCCAAAGCCAGTGCTTGTCCAAATTTCCAGGAGTAGACTTGGAACTTTTTCGTTGTATTCGTTTATCAATTCTTCCGAAGCAATGGTATTGTCTGCATTTGGTTGATAGTGGTCTTTGAATTTCTCTAGCATGTTTCGGGTGTTACGAATTGTGGTTAAAGCCCTTGAATTACTTGAATTGCTTTTTCTAGAACTTCGTCTCTATTTAATTTCAGTCCTTCAATTGTTGGTTTAATTTCTACATCAGGAACAATTCCAACTCTCTGAGTTTCTCTGCCATCGGGATAGTAAACACCAATACCGCTAATGAAGGTTTTGTAATTTCCAGGAAATGTAATTAAAGACACATTTCCATCAGCACCTGCCGTTTGACTGCCTATGCTAATAACGTCTGACGCCGTTTGTAAGGCCATTAAAGTGAATTCAGCGTGACTCTGTGTTGTCTCGTTGAAGAGTAAAATTACTTTCCCAGTATATGCAGAATTATTTTTTTTACCACAAAAATATGGAGCTGTGAAATAATAAACTCCGGGGTAAGTAAGGTCAGGTTTTGTGAATTTGGCAAATGGTCTCTTTTCAGCATTCAAGAATTTGGCAATTTGATTTAAAGTTCCGTTGGGATAGTTTCTCACGTCAAAAATTATCGCCTTTGTATTCTGTAGTTTGTTTAAGTAATAACTAGTTTCTTTTGGTTGTAAGAGACCTAAATTCAAGTATCCAATATTTCCATCTAATACCTTACAAGTTTCGTTTTTCAAAGCTTTTGTCCCTTTAAAGTTGAATTCCCGGGAGTAGTATCTATAAATTGTTTTCTCTCTGATAACTCCATTTCTTTCAAAAGTGGTTTTTACGGAATCAGTTTGACCATTGAAAATAGCAAAACTCATATTGCGAAGTTTCGTGGCTTCATTTGAGGCTCCGATGTATTTTGACTTTTCCTTTATAACTTCTTCAATGGTCTGGTTGTCTACCTTAAAGAAAACATCGCCCATTTGAATGTCATTTTTTTTACAAAGAGAATCGTTATAGAACCCTATAACAATTGCCTTGTTGTCAATTAGCTTAAAACGGAAAGGAGCGTATTTTAGTCCAAAGTATTGATTTGTGTATTTCGTGAAAAAGTTGGCGTGGCTGTCATTGATCTTCGCCGTTAGCTGAAGCATTGCTAAATGATAAGAAATGGTATCTCTTGAGTCTTTGAACGCAGGAATCATTTCAACAAGGACTTCATTCCAGTCTTGTCCAATTTGATATTTATAAGGGAAGAAATAATTTA
>JBJOPP010000301.1:0-3192 GCA_046050685.1 Bacteroidota bacterium | reverse complement strand
TCCACCTATTTTGCAAGAGTCTTACGACAATTCTGGACTGTTGGTTGGAAATAAGTTAAACGAGGTCACCAATGTTTTGGTCAGTCTCGATTGTACTGAAGATGTTGTTGAAGAGGCTATTGCTAAAAATTGCAACCTTATTGTTTCGCATCATCCCATTGTTTTCAAAGGGTTGAAACGCTTTACTGGCGCAGACTATGTTCAACGCACAATCATTAAAGCCATTCAAAACAACATTGCGTTGTATGCGATTCACACGAATCTCGACAATACCATGGAAGGTGTGAATGGAGAAATTGCTCGTCGACTTGGACTGAAAAATGTAAAACCACTCGTTCCGTTGAACGGTCACTTGCTTCATTTAACTGTTTTTATTCCTGTTGATCATTTTGAAAAAGTTCGAGCTGCCTTGTTTGAAGCTGGAGCCGGAAATGTTGGGAATTACAGTGAATGCGGATTTAGTTTGGTTGGAAATGGAAGTTTTAAACCAGAGGAAGGCTCTCAACCTGTTGAAGGAAATCAAGGAGAAAGAAGTGAATTGGAAGAAATTCGATTCGAAGTAATTTTACCAAGTTGGAAAAAAGCGGAAGTACAACGAGCACTTTTCGAAGCTCATCCGTATGAAGAAATCGCTCACAATTGGCAAACATTGCAGAACAATTTGAATCAATATGGAAGTGGTGCCATTGGAGAATTTGAATCGCCCATTGCTTTAATTGATTGTTTAGGCATTTTGAAAAAAGAATTTAATAATCAATGCATTAAGTACACTTCTTCAAAGAAAGAGTTTATTCAAAAAATTGCTGTTTGTGGGGGAAGTGGTCAGTTCCTATTGGGGGCTGCGAAAGCTCAAGGGGCAGATGCATTTATTACATCGGATGTTAAATATCACGAGTTTTTCGACGCGGAAAATCGGTTGTCGTTTATTGATATTGGACATTTTGAAAGTGAGCAGTTTACAATTGAGTTGATTCATGCTAAAATCACTAAAAAATTTCGTACATTCGCGGTCCACAAAACGGGTGTAATAACGAACCCCGTTCTCTATTACTGACATTATGGCAAAAAAAGTAATAAAACCAAAAGCGAAAGCACCTGCCAAGCCTAAGGTTGCTGCGAAGAAAGCAGTGAAAACAGTTGTGTCGAAGGGAAAGGAGAAAGCGGTAAAGAAACCTGTTTCAAAGAAAGTAGAAAAGAAAGCTGTTAAACCGGCTGCTAAACCTGTAGCGAAAAAGGTTGTAAAGCCTGTCGCTAAAAAAGTAGTTAAGCCCGTTGCAAAGAAGGTTGTAAAACCCGCACCGAAAAAAGTTGTTAAGCCAGTGGCGAAAGCAGTGAAGAAGGAAGTGAAAAGTACTAAAAAAGTAGTGAACGTAGTGACCAAGACCAAAGCGAAAGAAGTGAAGAAGGCGGTTAAGCCGGTAGCCAAGAAAGCTGCTCCTGCTAAAAAAGTAGAGACCAAAAAAGCAACTCCAGCAAAGAAAGTAGAAACAAAGAAGGCTGCTCCGGCTAAGAAAGTTGTAGCAAAAAAGGCTGTTGTTCCTGCGAAGAAATCGGCGCCCGTTGCAAAACCTGTAGCAACCAAGAAGGTTGTTCCTGCTCCAAAAGCTGCACCCGCGAAGAAAGCAGCTCCCGTTGAAAAACCGAAAGCATCGAAAGCCCCTGTTGCTCCTGCTAAACCTGAGAAAAAAGGAAAAGTAGCGAAAGCAGAGAAAGTTGTTGCTGAAGATGGAGTTGAAATTCCGATTGTATTAGCACCGGAGGACGAAGCAATTCTTGCTGAAGCATTAACACTTGCAAAACCTAAGCGCGAAGCGAAGGTTCGTAAAGAAGTTATTGCTGAAGGTCCTATTGATGGAAAACCTAGAACATTTAAAATTGGTATTGCTCCTGCTCTCGTAGAGAAAAGAGTAGCAAACCCAATTCACGTTGCGTCTGAAATGGATCCTAAGCAGGCCATTTTTGTACCTATAGCTAAGCCAGAGAAAAACGAAAAAAACAATCCCGTAAACGATACAGAAACTATGATTTCAATTAATCAAATGAACAAGTCGAACAGCGAAGATGCTAAGAAAGGTATCTCTGTTGAATCTAAATTAAGACACTTATATGCTCTTCAATTGATTGACTCTCGCATTGATAAAATTCGCGCTACTCGCGGAGAATTACCATACGAAGTTGAAGATTTGAAAGATGAAGTTTCTGGTTTAGAGGCGCGCTTGGACCGTTTGAAAGGCGAATTCAAAGGAGCTGACGAGAACATTGTGACTTGTAAGTCTGCAATTAAAGAAGCTGAGGCATTAATTGTTAAGTACAAAGATCAATTGACGAAGGTGAAGAACAATCGTGAATTCGATTCATTGAACAAAGAGATTGAGTTTCAAGAATTAGAAATTGAATTGCAATCGAAGCACATTCGCACAGCTGAATCAACAAAGACAACTAAGCAAGCTGAGATTGACAATACCACTTCAAAATTAAACGAGCGTGCGAACGACTTAAATTTGAAAGAGACGGAGTTAACTGAATTAATGAGCGAGACTCAAAAAGAAGAAGATTTCCTATCAAAGCGTAGCGATGAGGCTAAGAAGCACATTGATCTTCATTTGTTAGAGCGTTATGTTCGTATGCGTAAGTCAGCGCAAAACGGATTGGCTGTTGTTCCAATTGAGCGTGACGCTTCAGCTGGTTCATTCATTCAAATTCCTGCTCAAGTTCAAATGGATGTTCGTTTACGTAAGCGTATCATCACAGATGAGCATAGCGGAAGAATCTTAGTAGACGAAGAGATGGCTTACGAAGAAGAATTGAAATTCAAAGAAGTTCTTCAGAAAGAAATGGCGAAATAAACGGAAGGGGCGAATGATTATTCGGGGCGAATGATTATTCGCCCATATTGAAGAAAGAAGAAATTTTAAAAAGGGATGATTAAATCATCCCTTTTTTTATGACCAATTCTATAAACCGGTCTTCCATATTCTTTACTTTGGGGACTTCAGAAAGGAACTTACCAGCTTTCAAAAATTCTTTTTGATCGTCGCGCTGAAGCTTGTTGTAAGTCTTCAACATTTTTAAGAAATGAATATCTGCTTCGTGATCGCGTTCACGTTGCGTGTAAAAGCGAATGGTACTTTTCAACGCATATTCAACCAAATCGGTGTTACCCAAACAAAGGTGAATGAGAATATTCAAAAC
>JBJOPP010000300.1:0-5283 GCA_046050685.1 Bacteroidota bacterium | reverse complement strand
GAAGTTGTTTTTTCGATTTGAGATTTGATTTCGCTTACACGCGCTTGAATGTTTTCTTTCACTCCAGCACCGTTCACGATAGTTGTATTGTCTTTGTCAATTGAAATCTTTTCAGCACGACCTAGATCTTCTAGAGTAGCGTTGTCTAATTTCAATCCAGTCTCCTCACTGATAACGGTTCCACCGGTAAGAACTGCAATGTCTTGCAACATAGCCTTTCTGCGATCTCCGAATCCAGGAGCTTTAACAGCAGCCACTCGTAAAGCACCGCGAATCTTGTTTACTACAAGCGTTGCAAGAGCTTCTCCGTCCACATCTTCAGCAATAATCAAAAGCGGCTTACCTGATTGAGCAGTCTTTTCAAGTACTGGAAGTAATTCCTTCATGCTTGAAATTTTCTTATCGTAGATCAAAATGAAAGCGTTCTCTAATTCAGCTTCCATGTTCTCTGTATTCGTAACGAAATATGGAGAAAGGTATCCGCGATCGAATTGCATTCCTTCAACAGTCTTAACATCTGTTTCAGTTCCTTTTGCTTCTTCAACAGTGATAACACCTTCAGTACCTACTTTCTTCATTGCATCGGCAATTAAAGAACCTACGGCCTCGTCGTTGTTCGCAGAGATAGTCGCAACTTGCTTAATCTTTTCGTAGTCAGAACCAACTTCTCTTGAAATGCTACGCAATTCAGCAACAACAGCCTTAACAGCTTTGTCCATTCCGCGTTTCAAATCCATTGGGTTAGCGCCAGAAGCTACGTTCTTTAAGCCTGCACCAACCATTGCTTGAGCCAATACTGTTGCAGTTGTTGTTCCGTCTCCTGCTTGATCAGCAGTCTTACTAGCAACTTCTTTCAACATTTGTGCGCCCATGTTTTCAATAGGGTCAGCCAATTCAATTTCTTTAGCTACAGTAACACCATCTTTCGTGATGTGCGGTGCACCGAATTTTTTATCGATTACTACGTTACGACCTTTAGGACCTAATGTAACTTTTACTGCATTTGCTAATGCGTCAACACCTGCTTTTAATTTCTCTCTCGCTACGGTGTCGAATGTGATTTCTTTTGCCATGATTTTCTAAAATTTAGTAATTAAACAATTGCAAAAATGTCCGACTCGCGCATAATCAGAAGATCTTTTCCGTCAACGCTTATCTCTGTTCCGGCATACTTGCCGTATAAAATGGTATCCCCAGGTTTAACGGTTGTAGGTTCGTCTTTTTTACCAGGGCCTACAGCGATTACTGTTCCTCTTTGTGGTTTTTCTTTCGCCGTTTCTGGAATAATAATTCCCGATAGAGTAGTAGTTTCAGCAGCAGCTGGCTCTACCAAAACGCGATCTCCTAATGGTTGAACGTTATTTGACATGTTTGTTTGTTTTTAATGTTTGTGCCCGTCGCAGTCACTATTTGTGCCAAGCGAGGAATTGATGAATTAGTGTGAACTTTCGTCAGTTAAAGGACAAAAAAAATGTCAGTAGTTTGAATTACTGACATTTTGAAAATGCTATAATGACAATTATTGTCCTTGTTGCTGTTGGTCACCGCCTTGTTGTTGGCCACCTTCTGCTTGTTCTGTTTGCTCTTCTTCAGTAGCTGGACGAGCAGATGTTGAAAGACTAGTTGAAGCCAAGCAAAGAACAAAAAGTGCAATGCCTAAGTACCAAGTTGCCTTTTCTAAGAAGTCTGCTGTGCGCTTAACTCCGCCAATTTGCGCGCTACCAGCGAAGCCAGATGATAATCCACCACCTTTTGGATTTTGAATTAATACTACTAATCCAAGTAGAAGTGCTGCGATTACGATTAAAACTGTTACGATAAATTCCATGATCTATTAAAATTTGAGGTCCACAAAGATACACGAATTCAAGGAGGAACAAAGGAAGAACCTTTATTTTCTTTGGTTCAGTGCTCTCAATTGATTTTCAAAGTGAATTTTTTTCTCAGGGTGGAGTTCCATGAGTCGTTTGTATGCCTTTCTTGCACGATCAATTTTTCCTTGCGCAGCATACAATTTCGCCATGGTCTCTGTGACCCAATCGAAATTTTCTTCCAAGCTGTCTTTAGCGAAACTTACACCCGTGTATTGTTCCACTTTACCAGGTGTAATGCGAGGTTCAGTGGCAATGAATTTTTCGATTAAATCTATCGAAGGCTGAACTGCCTCATTTGCTTGTCTGACCTTTTCTTCCCTTCTCTTATCTTCTCTTACCTCAGTACTTACCTTTTCTTCCCCTTTTTGAACTTCTCTTATCTCTTCTTGTGTCTCCTGGTCACTTTCCTCATCATCAGTCACACTTCTCAACCAAGTGAACAACGCATTGCTCTCTCCCTCTTCCGCAGGACCTTGTGCAACATCTTTCGTAGAATCTTGCGCAGCATCTAGCTCCTCATCCGCTTCACTAACCTCTAAAAAGATCGAACTCGATACAGCGGTCGCTAAAATTGATTTATCCAAAAAGTCTAAATCTCTTACTTCTTCTTCCTCTTTCTTATCTTCTACGATCTCTTCACTTACCTCTTCTTCCCCTCTCTTAACTTCTCTTACCTCTTGTCTTACCTCTTGTCTTACCTCTTCTTCCTCTTTCTTGTCTTCTCTTACCTCTTGTCTTACCTCTTCTTCCCCTCTCTTATCTTCTCTTACCTCTTCTCTTACCTCTTCTCTTACCTCTTGTTTTACCTCTTCTTCCAACATTGAAGCTGCCAAGTCTGAAAGCGATGTCGAACGGGGAGCCGGAAGTGTCGTTGGCTCAGCTATTTCGTCTTTAACAATTTCTACAGGAAGGCTTTCAATGGTTTCTTTCTTTTGAAGAATAGGTTCCTTCAAAAATCCATACAACCATGTTCGGTTGGAATGAAGTGTTGAAGCCAAAGCAATTTGTCCAGAAGTTTTGTGACTGTTATTTTCTTGATATGCTTTTGCGAGATAGGAGTGAGCTAAACTGAACCAAGGATAGTTTTTCGTTAAGGTCTCAAGGTCTTCAATAGGCATAGACGCCAGCAATTGTGGCGACTTTAATAGCTCATTGAATTGTGTGTTTTCCATTACCAGTTTCCTACACTCGCATTATAAATTTCCTGAGCGAGTTGATCGTTTATTTGTTTCCATAAATCTTCTTCAACCGAAAATAAGCTCTCGGTAGCTGCGAAGTCTGCGAATTTCGTGAAGCTTTTTTCGAAATTCAAATCTGGCTCCAATGTATTTGTGTATTTTATTTTCACAGTAATCGAAAGTCTCGTCAAAGAAGCCGTTTCATTGCTTTGAATGGCCATTGGCGCAACTGTGTAATTGGTAACACTTCCTTCGAACTGCAGATCACCATTCGTTTCAGTCAATGATAGGGGACTTTGTGAAAGCATCACGTCCTTGAAGTTTTCCGTTAGGCGCTGTGAGTAGGTCGGTGAGGCCAGTGCCGTCTGTGGTTTTAGATAAGAAACAGAAAAAGTTTTTGCTCCGCTGAATTGCCCGCCACTAAAGGAATACCTTATTTCGCAAGAAGCGAAAAGAAGTATCACAAGCAGTAATCCAAAGGTGTTTTTTTTCATTTACCTAAATCGTATTCTTTTATTTTTCTGTACAGCGTGCGTTCTGAAATACCGAGTTCTTGAGCAGCGTATTTTCTTCTGTTGCGGTGCTTCTGAAGCGCTTTTTTAATTAAATCTTTTTCGGTCTGACTGAGCGAAAGTGATTCTTCTACCTCATCGTCTTCGTTATTGCCGCTCCCCAAATGTATGATATTGCTACCAGAGTTCACGCGAACGGGCAAATCGGACGATTCACTTTCATCTGCTTGAAATACCTTTTGAAATAACGCTGCATTTTCGTCGGAATTCACAAAATTACTTCCGCCTTGAATCATCCCGAGTACCAACTTTTTCAAATCAGTCAGGTCATTGCGCATATCGAACAATACCTTGTAAAGTATTTCTCGCTCGCTAAAGTCATTGCTCGTATTTCCTCCGAGTAGCATTGGCTTGTTCGTAGCCATGTCCTGCGGTAAATAACGCAAGAGCATTTCCACATTAACAATACGATCAGTTTCGAGAATACTTATTTGCTCAGTGATATTTTTGAGTTGACGAATATTTCCTGGCCAGCGATATTCTCGCAAAGCGTGAGCACCTGATTCAGTCAATTGAAGCACAGGTATGCGATAGCGCTCCGCGAAATCTGTGGCGAATTTTTTAAATAAAAGTTCAATGTCCGCGCCACGTTCACGCAACGAAGGCATGAAGATGGGCACTTGATTCAAGCGGTAGTAGAGATCGTCACGGAACTTTCCGTTCTGAATGGCTTGTGCGAAATTCACGTTGGTGGCGGCTACAACACGCACATTGGTTTTTTGAACTTTGGAAGAACCTACTCGAATGAATTCTCCCGTTTCCAATACGCGCAACAAACGAACTTGTGTTCCCAGAGGAAGCTCTGCAACTTCATCTAAAAATATAGTACCCTCATTGGCCTCTTCGAAATATCCTTTGCGGCTTTCATGAGCTCCTGTGAACGACCCTTTTTCATGTCCGAATAATTCGCTGTCGATTGTCCCTTCCGGAATTGCACCGCAGTTGACGGCGATGTATGGACCGTGTTTTCGAGAACTTAAATGATGAATAATCTTTGGGATGCTTTCCTTTCCGACACCACTTTCTCCGGTTATTAGAACCGACATATTGGTGGCAGCAACTTGCATGGCAATGTCCAATGCGCGATTAAGCGCGGGGGCATTGCCAATGATTCCATAGCGAGATTTTACCGATTGAATTTCCATAGTTGCCGTTTAGTCAAGAACTAAACAAAGGTAGCTTAAGGTGACAATATGTCACGTGTAAAAAATTAATCGATGTAAGTGTCGATTTCTCCGATTAAGGTCACTGCGGTGGCAGAAAGTGCATTTACCCACACATATTGACCAATTTTCGCTTCTTTTTTCGAAAAAACCACCACAACGTTCTGGGTATTGCGTCCGTAAAAGTGTTCTTGTGATTTTTTAGAAATCCCCTCAACTAAGACTTTATGTCGCTTGCCCACGTGTGCAGCTGTTCTTTCAGCTACACAAGACATGTGCATGTCTATGATTTCATTTAGGCGTCGGCTTTTCACTTCTTCCGAGACATTGTCTTCGAATTTTCTTTCGGCCAAGGTGCGCGGTCTTTCGGAATACTTGAACATGTATGCCATATCGTAGCGCACTTCCGCCATGAGCGAAAGCGTGTCTGCATGCTCTTCTTCTGTTTCGTCGCAGAAGCCCGCGATTACGTCTGTACTAATTGCACACTCAGGCA
>JBJOPP010000299.1:0-4907 GCA_046050685.1 Bacteroidota bacterium | reverse complement strand
TGTCTGAGTTGATTCCAGCAAGGAATAAAACGCCTGCTGTTCCGAGGGTAAATGCTAAATGATAGAATTTTTTCATTTGAAGTTATTGTAAAACGAAAATAGGCCGAAGCCTATTTTCTTAAATATTGAACGACATGATATTTGTCAGTTGTTATCCCCAAGAAGCAATTTTCTCAGCTTTGTATTCTCCTGCTTCTAATTTCTCGCGAACTTTAGAGAAGCATTCAATGGTATAACGAACATCTTCTAGCGTGTGAACCGTTGTAGGAATAAGTCGCAACATAATTACATCCTTAGGAACTACAGGGTATACAACGATAGAACAGAAGATTCCATAAGTTTCACGAAGCTCAACAGTTACGTTGGTTGCTTCACCCAATGAACCTTTCAAAAAGACAGGGGTAACAACACTATTGGTATGTCCAATGTCGAATCCAGCTTCTTTTAGTCCGCTTTGAAGTGATCTTGCAATGTTCCACAAGTTGTCTTGTAGCTCAGGCATAGTGCGAATCATATCTAAACGCTTCAATGCGCCAATAACGATTGGCATTGGAAGTGCTTTTGCAAATGTTTGTGAACGCATGTTGTAACGTAAGAATTCGATAACATGCTCTTCAGATGCTACGAATGCTCCAACAGTAGCCATTGCTTTTGCGAATGTTCCGAAGTAAACATCGATTTGATCTTGTACACCTTGGAAATCACCAGCACCACGGCCATCTTTTCCGATAGAACCGAATCCATGCGCATCGTCTACGAATAAACGGAAAGGAATAACTTTTTTGAATTCAGCAATTTCTTTCAATTTACCTTGGTCACCGGCCATTCCGAAAACACCTTCAGTCATAACCAAGATGCCACCGCCCGTTTGGTCAGTTACACGTTTTGCTTGATGAAGCATTTTTTCAAAACTAACCATGTCGTTGTGTTGGAAAACGAAACGCTTTCCTTGGTGTAAACGAACACCATCAACCATACATGCATGGCTCTCACTATCGTAAACAATTACATCGTGTCTTCCTACAAGGGCTTCAATGGCAGACATACATCCTTGGTAACCGAAGTTCAACAAGAACGCGTCTTCTTTATGCATAAACTCGGCAAGTTCTTGCTCGAGTTGCTCGTGATATTTGGTCTGACCAGACATCATACGCGCACCCATTGGATAAGCCATTCCCCATTGCGCAGCTGCTTCAGCATCTGTCTTACGAACGTCTGGATGATTCGCTAAACCAAGGTAGTTGTTCAAACTCCAAGTCAATACGGGTTTGCCACGAAACGTCATGTGTGCTGAAATTTCTCCTTCTAATTTTGGGAAGGTAAAGTAGCCATGAGATTCTTTAGAGTGCTGACCAAGTGGTCCTCTGTTGTTCTTGATTTTTTCGAATATATCCACTGTCGTAAAATTTTAGAAGTACAAAAATAATGAGGAATTCTCGTTTGTGACCTGTGAATTATCATCTTGTGAACACATGATTGTGATTCTTTTGCCGTTACTTAACCGCAAAACCCTATTTTTGCGCTGGAAATGAAAAGATTTATCATCCTCTTATTCGCATTAGCTACGGCAGTTTCAGGTTGTACAGAGTACAGCAAGGCCTTGAAAGAAACTGACCCTACGAAGAAAATGGCAAACGCCAAGAAGTACTACGAGGACGGGGAATGCTACAAAGCTTTGCCCATGCTTGAAGAACTTATTGGCCTAACGCGCGGAACGCAACAATCTGAAGAAGTCTATTACTATTTCGCAAAAACGCATTATTGTCTGAAGGACTATTACATGGGTAACTACTACTTCAAGTCCTACGCTAAATCATTTTCTTCAAGCCCGAAGGCAGAGGAATGCTTATTTATGGCGGCATTGTGCAGCTATAACCTTTCTCCGTCATATACGCTGGATCAAACCGATTCGAAAACGGCTGTGGACGAACTTCAATATTTCCTTGATCAATATCCGAATAGCGCCTTGCGTGATTCTGCGAATCGTATGATAAACGATTTGAATTTCAAGATTGAAAAGAAAGATTTTGAAATTGCCGAGTTGTATGTTCAAACCATGAAATACAAGGCTGCAGTTAGCGGACTGCAGGAATTCATTAAGAAATATCCGCAATCGAAGTTCCGTGAGCAAGCCATGTCGCTTATTGTGGAAAGCAAGTATTTATTGGCTGAAGGGAGCATAGACACAAAGAAATTGGAACGATATAGAGAAACAATGGAATCTTATATTACCTTTGTGTCCGCTTTTCCAAAAAGTAAATTCTTAGATAGTGCTGAAGACTACTACCTTAAGAGTGAAAAAATGGTGGCGAAACTAACTACTAAATAGAATTATTATGAGCAATTATAAAAACTCAACTGCAGCTAAAACAACGATTACTCGTGACACGAATGAGTTGTACGAAAAAGTAGATGGTAACTTATTTGAGACTGTTGTTCTTTTGAACAAGCGCACTTTGCAAATTGCTCGTGAGATGAAAGAGGAGTTGAGTCAAAAATTGGAAGAGTTCGGAAGCAACCAAGACAACTTGGAAGAAGTATTCGAAAACCGTGAGCAAATTGAAATCTCTCGTCATTACGAAAGACTTCCAAAAGCACACAGCATTGCTATTCAAGAATTGGAAGAGGGTAAAGTATTTTACCGTTACCCAGAAGAAGAAAAATAAGATTAATTGAATTCATAAAAACCCCGAACTTTCGGGGTTTTTTTATTAGGTTTACTTCGTGTTGAAAGGAAAAAAAATAGTACTCGCCGTCACCGGATCAATAAGCGCCTATAAGTCGCTATTCTTGTTGCGTCTTCTTGTGAAGGAAGGTGCAGAGGTGAAGGTAATCATGAGCAAGTCGGCCCACGAATTTATTCAGCCGCTCTCCTTTAGCACCTTGTCTAAACATCCCGTTTGTTCCGACTTTACAGAAAGTAAGAACGATGGCGTTTGGAACAATCATGTTGAAATGGCTCTTTGGGCCGATGTGATTTTAATAGCCCCATGCACTGCGAATACCTTGGCGAAGTATGCCACAGGAATGTGCGATTCATATATACTCGCGGTTTTAATGAGTGCGCAATGTCCGCTATTCTTTGCGCCTGCAATGGATCACGACATGATGGAACATGCAGGCACTCAAGAAAATTTAAAGCGAATTGAAGCCATGGGCTGCACGGTGCTAGCCTCTGGTTTTGGAGAATTGGCAAGTGGATTAATTGGTAAGGGAAGACTTTCAGAACCTGAAGAAATTTTAGAAGCTGTAATCGCACACTTCAATCCGAACCAACCGTTGAAAGGAAAGAAAGCGCTGGTGAATGCTGGTCCTACCTATGAGGCCATAGACCCTGTTCGTTTTATTGGAAATAGATCAAGTGGAAAAATGGGCATTGCCATTGCGCAATCACTTCGGACCCTAGGAGCCGATGTGACGTTGGTGCTCGGTCCCGTGCACGAAAAAATTCCAGAAGGAATAAAAATTATTCGATTGGAAAGTGCGCGCGAGATGTATGAGGCATGTACCAAAGAGTTTCAGCATGCCGACATCGCCGTATTGGCTGCCGCAGTTGCCGATTACAGGCCTGCAAATGTGAGTGCCGAGAAAATAAAAAAGAAAGACTCTCCGTTAGAGTTGCGCTTGGAGGAAACCGAAGATATAGCCGCTGCCTTGGGCAGTGCGAAAAAAGCGAGTCAGAAATTGGTTTGCTTCGCTTTGGAGACGGAAAACGAAGAGGCTCATGCATTGGCAAAAATGAATCGTAAGAACGCAGATCTTTTGGTGTTGAATTCACTTCGAACAGAAGGTGTTTATTTCGGTTCAGACAACAATGCCATTACGCTCTTCAATTCCAACGGAACAAAAAAAGAAATATCTTTAAAATCGAAATCGGAAATAGCTGAAATTATTTCCCATGAAATAGCCGAACTCTTTCAATGAAAAAAAGTATAATTTACCTCGTTTTGTTTCTCATTTCATTTCACGCGAAATCGCAGGAATTGAATTGCGATGTGAAAATTATTCCTCCACGAATTATGATTTCCGGCCCCGAGGTTTTTCAAACCATGGAAAGAGCTATGGAAGAATTTTTGAATGGCAGGAAATGGTCGAAAGACCAATGGCAGCAGGAAGAACGCATTCCCTGTACCATTCAGATTACCATTGAAAAACAAAACAGTCAGCGCGATTTTGAAGGAACCATTCAAGTGGGATCGAGCAGGCCTGTTTACAATTCAGATTACAAGACCCCGTTGGTTTCGATCAACGATAGAAATTTAAGTTTTCAATTTCAAGAAAACACACAATTGCAATGGTCTCCTGATCAACATCGCGATAACCTCAGCAGTGTGCTTGCTTTTTATGCCCTTTATGTAATCGGAAGTGATTACGATTCGTTCGCTTTGGAAGGCGGGACAGATTATTTTTTGCTTTGTCAAACAATCGTAACCAACGCTCAAAACGCACCAGAACCTGGATGGAGAGCAAGTGGAGAAAAGGGACAACAAAACAGATATTGGCTTATTGAAAATATATTAACTGAAACGTTCAGTCCCCTTCGCGAAGCGAATTACAAATACCACCGTCAGGGATTGGATAAAATGTATACCGAACGCGCGACGGCTACACAGAATATTGAAGACGCTTTGAATGGCTTGAACGATATTCATAAAATCAAGCCTTCATCATACAACATGCAGGTTTTTTATTACGCAAAAGCCGATGAAATCGTAAACATATTCAAGCCATTGCCCGTTGAGCGAAAAACGCCAATTGCTGAATTATGTAAGCGTCTAGATCCGGGTAGCATTGCGAAATACGATCGTATTTTACAGAATTAGTCATAACTTTTTTCAAGTTGAATTAATACAGGGCTGTAAATTCGCTTCATGCTAAAATCGCTTCTCATTCGAAATTATGTTCTT
>JBJOPP010000298.1:0-3981 GCA_046050685.1 Bacteroidota bacterium | reverse complement strand
AATAGCTGAACTTTTAAGGTGCGTGGGATCAACTCTTCAAGAATCTGAGTTTTCTCTGGTTCATAGATGTAATCCACACTTGACTGTGCTTCCGCATTTACTGGAGGAAGTACAGGTAGGAATTGCTCGTTCTCAATGATCTGAACAGCAGCATTCTTAAAACGGTTGTAAACCAAAATTACCTTATCGTATTTACCACTTGCGAATTGATCCATAATGGTGTTCGCAATTGCACTTACGTTGTTGAAAGTAAGTTTATCGAAGATATCATAAGGCGTTTCACCGAAACCTTCTGAAGTGTGCATGGTTGTTTTCTTGTAATTGTCGAAAGCTTTCTTTCCTAAAGACAATACATGAACGTTTGGATTGGTCTTAACGATATTTCGGATCTCCTTAATAACGTTGTTGTTGAATCCACCACACAAACCACGATTTGAAGTAATAGCAACCACCAGCGTGCTCTTAACGTCACGCTGTTGGCTGAATGTTGAATTCGATTCAGAAGAACTTACGTTCGAAAGAATTTCCTGAAGCTTTTGAGCATACGGACGCATTTTAGTAATTGCATCTTGTGCTCTTCTCAATTTTGCCGCAGACACCATTTTCATGGCAGAAGTGATTTGCATGGTAGAGTTTACCGATACAATACGCATTCTGATTTCTTTCAAATTAGCCATGTCCTTCTTTTCGCTTTACAATTAGTTGTATCTCGCTGAAATATCTTTTGCTACTGATTCCAATACTGAAGTTACAGCATCGTCGATTTTACCGTTACGGATAGCAGTTAATGTATCGTTGTGGTTCATTTCAAGACTATTCAAATAATCATCTTGGAACTCACGAACTTTTTCAACTGGAACACGTGACAATAAACCTTTCGTTCCGCAGTAGATAATAGCTACTTGCTTCTCTACAGTCATTGGATTGTTTTGACCTTGTTTCAAGATCTCCACGTTGCGCTTACCTTTTTCAAGTACAGACTTTGTTACTTCATCCAAGTCAGATCCGAATTTCGAGAATGCCTCAAGTTCACGGTATTGTGCTTGGTCAAGTTTCAAAGTACCTGATACCTTCTTCATAGACTTAATCTGTGCAGATCCACCTACACGGCTTACAGAGATACCTACGTTAATTGCAGGACGTACACCTGAGTTGAACAAGTTCGACTCAAGGAAGATTTGTCCGTCGGTAATCGAAATTACGTTGGTTGGGATATACGCAGAAACGTCACCTGCTTGTGTTTCAATAATTGGAAGTGCTGTTAATGAACCACCACCTTTAACAATGCTCTTCAAGCTTGCTGGTAAATCGTTCATGTTTTCAGCAACACTTTGAGTTGCGTTTACTTTCGCAGCACGCTCAAGAAGACGGCTATGCAAATAGAATACGTCTCCAGGATATGCTTCACGTCCTGGTGGGCGACGAAGCAACAATGACACCTCACGGTATGCAACTGCTTGTTTAGACAAATCATCATAAACAATCAATGCTGGACGACCAGTATCACGGAAGTATTCTCCAATAGCGCAACCAGAGAACGGAGCGTAGAATTGAAGTGGTGCAGGATCAGAAGCTGTTGCGGCAACAACTACTGTATATGCCATAGCACCTGCGTCTTGTAATGTTTTTACAGTACCTGCGATGGTAGAACCTTTTTGTCCGCAAGCAACATAAATACAGTAAACAGGCTCACCTTTATCGTAAAATTCTTTTTGGTTGATAATGGTATCAATCGCAACAGTTGTTTTACCTGTTTGACGGTCACCGATGATCAACTCACGTTGTCCACGTCCAATTGGAATCATTGCATCGATAGCTTTGATACCTGTTTGAAGTGGCTCGTTTACTGGTTGACGGTAGATAACCCCAGGAGCTTTACGCTCAAGTGGCATTTCGTACAACTCTCCAGTAATAGGACCATTTCCATCGATTGGTTCACCCAGTGTGTTTACAACACGACCAAGCATACCTTCTCCGGCCTTAATAGAAGCGATAGTTCCTGTACGTTTTACGCTAGCACCTTCTTTCAATTCTCCAGAAGGACCTAACAATACAGCACCTACGTTATCTTCTTCAAGGTTTAGGGCAATACCTTGAACGCCATTTTCAAACTCAATCAATTCACCTGATTGAACATTTGAAAGACCGTAAATACGCGCAATACCATCTCCAACTTGAAGAACGGTACCTACCTCTTGCAACTCAGTCTCGGTCTTTAAACCAGCTAACTGTTCTCTAAGGATTGCTGAAATCTCCGCAGGTTTAATGTCTGCCATAACAAATAGTTTTTAATCCCATTATAACGCTGGGACGTACGGGTTTTTTGAAAAATCTTTTTTAACTTTTTTCAGTTTACCTGAAACCGATGCATTGTATTCCATTCCGTTTACACGAAGGATAAATCCACCTATTAAATCTGAGTCAACTTTTTCAGTGATTTCAACTTCTCCACCGCAAATGTTTTTGGCAACTTTCGTTACTTCAGCGCGAAGCGCGTCATCTGCAGTTACAGCTGAAATTAATTCCACATCGAAAATATTTCTTCCAGTCTTCACTTGTTGAACAAATGATTGAGCTATTTCACCCAATTCACCTTCACGACCTTTACTTACGATTAACTCTAAGAATACGTGTGTCGTTTTGATCAATTCAGGAAATACCGAAAACAATACTTTCAGCTTCTTGTCTCCGTTAATTACAGGACTGGCTAACATCACTTGCAAGTCTTTGCTCGAGCTTATACTGCCCGCGATTTGCAGCATGTCTTTCAACAAGACATCTGTCTCTCCTCGCTCTGAAGCAAGGTTAATCAATGATTTCGCGTAACGCGATGACAGGCGAATGTTTGACATATTAGTTCGATCCGAATTCCTTAATTAGCGAATGATTCAAAGCCTTTTGCTTTTGCTCTTCTGTTAAAGAATCTTTCAAAAGCACTTCAGCCAATTGAACTGAAAGATCTGCAACCTGATTCTTCAAATCGGTAATTGCAGCTTGCTTCTGAGATTCGATCTCAGCTTGAGCTTTTGCGATAATGCGATTGGCCTCTTCTTGAGAACGACCAACAGCATCGCTACGCATCTTGTCTGACATAGACTTTGCCTCAGTTAAGATACGATCACGTTCGTTACGCGCCTCACGAAGAAGATCTTCGTTGCTCGCCTGCAAACGGCTCATTTCTTCCTTAGCAAGGTCTGCTTGACGCAATGCGTTGGCTATCCCTTCCTCACGGTCCTTCAATGAACTCATGATGGGTCCCCATGCCATTCTTTTCATAATGACAAGCACGCACAAGAAAGCAACCGAGGCCCAAAATACGGTACCTACGGATACACTAAGTAATCCTTCCATGGATATATGTGTGTTTAGCGCTAAGCGCCTATGATTAACCTAAAGCTACTAACAAGCAAACGATAACTGCGAAAAGAGCAACTCCTTCCACCAACGCTGCTGCTACGATCATGTTTGAACGCATGTCACCAGCTGCTTCTGGTTGACGAGCCATTCCTTCAAGAGCTGAACCACCGATTCTACCTACACCGATACCAGCTCCGATTGCTGCGATACCTGCACCGATTCCGGCCAAACCTTGGCCCATTTCTGCTGCCATTAAGAGATTTAAAAATTCCATGTTGTTTATTTTTTGAGTTGAGAATTTACAATTTAGTGAGCGTGTTGCATTTCATGGTCATGATCGTGCTCATGCTCATGGTGGTGTTCTTGTGTCGCATCGCCGAAATACAACGCTGCTAACAAGGTGAAAACATATGCTTGAAGAAATGCAACCAACAATTCCAAGCAATACATAAATGCCATAAATAATACTGAACCTACACCTACACCGTAACCTGCAGCCGGACTTTGTTGTCCGAACATCAATGCAAGACCTACGAAGGCAAGGATAATAATGTGACCAGCAGTAATGTTCGCTGTTAAACGAATCATCAATACGCAAGGCTTAATAAAGATACTCATGAACTC
>JBJOPP010000297.1:0-5692 GCA_046050685.1 Bacteroidota bacterium | reverse complement strand
ATTCTGACCGTAAACATCTTTTTCAATTCGCTTAAAAATCGCATACGCATTGACTCGGTTATCGGTTTCTCCACGGTTCTTGTCGCGATCGCTTATTTGCTGTTTCAAATTTTCATTGGTGAACATCATTTCATTCAACCTCCAAATCACCTTTCTGTTTGGATGAATAATATTCATTTCAAGCCACTTCTTTTATCGATTCTTTTACTTTGGTGGTTTGCTATTATCGTTGACTTGCCAGATATGCGCGGTCAGTTGTTACTGACATTAAAAAATGGAAATGAGTCTAGAAAAATTATCATTGCATCAATACTCATTGCCTATTTTATTCAAGGAATTTTACTTTCATTTCCGTTGTTATATCCAGCCGAAAACCAATGGAGTTGGGTAAGCAATTTATTCATTGTGTTTGTTGTGATTAATGCGTTTCAAGCCATGTTCAGCACGAATCACTGGACAGCGAGTTTAATTTATGCAGGCGTCATAAGACCTATGATTTCGAACGACAACAACGAAAGAACCTTCGGCATCATAACGATGTTTCTTGGAATAGGAATTTCAGCATTGTGGTTAGCAATGGGTAAATCAACGGCAGAACTTTTCGGAACAATTTTTCTGTTCACTGCCGGTGTTGGGCCTGTCTTTATCGTTCGTTGGTTTTGGTCGAAAGTGAATGCGCAAACTGTTCTTTCGGCCATGATTGGCGCACCGCTCATTTGGATCCTCTGGCTACTCGTTAAGCAAACAGGCATGTATCCATTCCTCATGCAACAACTCGGAATTTCAGAAGCGTTCATTGACATTTTAATTCCAGGATTGTTAAACACTGCGGTTTGGTTAATCACGCTGGTGCTAACAAACAACAAAGAAGAAGAATTACACGCTAAGCAATGGATTCAAGAAGTAGGAATCCTGAATGAATTCAAGAGCAGAAAGAACTGGCTTCTTTTTGTTGGGCTCTCTCTTCTATCAGGCTTAATTCTATTCGGGCCATCGTTTATTTTGGGGAAATAAAAAACCAACGATGAAATCGTTGGCTTAATAGGTGGCGGAGAGAGAGGGATTCGAACCCTCGGTACCTTTCAGTACACACGCTTTCCAAGCGTGCTCGATCGACCACTCTGACATCTCTCCAAAAAATTTGAGTTGCAAATATAGGTGAATTGAAATAAATGATTATATTTGCAGCCACTTCGGTGCCATAGCTCAGTTGGTAGAGCAAAGGACTGAAAATCCTTGTGTCCCAGGTTCGAATCCCGGTGGCACCACAGAAGAGAAACCCATTCAAACGAATGGGTTTTTTATTTGATAACAATAACACTTCGTGATGACAGCGAAGCGGATGACCCTATGGGATGACCACTTCGTGGAATAAAGTATTTTGGAGTAGCAAGCGATTATACAACTTCACACCTTGTTGATTCAAGTGCGAGAGATCTGCGAATTCATTGATGCCAAATCCTTCGGTATAATAAGTAAGATCAATGTATTGCACGCCGAGTCTTTGAATCAACGGAGTAAATCGTGCTAAAAACTTATCATGATAATTATGAAGTCCAGGTGATGCCGGTAATGGATGACTACACAAAACAATGCGTTTGCCATCTGCTTGCATTTGCTTAATCACTGTTTCGAATGCCTCGAACATTTCTTCGTTTGCATCGAAAACAGAATCGTTCAAAGGTTCAACAGCATAGAGTATCCCTTTCTTCTCACAGAAACCATTTTTAATGTAATCGCTATTGGGAGCTTCATCAATCGGATTTAAGCTTGCCATGCGCACCGCAAGGGCATTCAGCGTATACATCTTCACTTCCTGCTTCACCAAGTCAAAGGCTGCATCATTGGTAGGGACATTCTGAATCAAGCGCATGTTGCTTTCGGTTCCCTCCAACTCGAAAACCGGATCGTAAATGTCTAGAATGAAAACATCTGATCGGTCTCTCAGGTATTCGTTATACAGCACCAACGATCCTTTGGCATTCTGCGCGCTTGTTCCCGCATTGAAAAGATTAATTCCCGATTGCTCGAAGATGCGCGGATCATAGCCCCTGTAGGCATGAGAAGAGCCCAAAACAATTGCATCGTATTTCGTTTGGCTTGAAGTTAAGTCGCGCATCATCTGCATCTCTTGTCCTCCGTTGCGCTGCATATTCGGTATAAAAAACGAAGACATTCTTCGATCTATCAATTGAACATTCGAAAAAATGAAAATCACCCCAGCGTAGATAACCAAAGCTGCAAGCAATACCTTCAAACTATTTCGAACTATCAACTTCATTAAAACTGAAAATATATAAAATCAACTTTTCCCCATTGCCCGAACAGAGCCAAACTCGCCAATAAGGCTGCGAACAGCCATAACTTTCGATTAGCAGTTATTGCGCGTATTCCTAACACAACTTCAGTCACCCTTCGATCTATTAAAATAAATACCACCAACAGAAGTAACTTACCCATAATAACGGCACCGTTTAGCGGGACAAATACCGAAGGAAGAAATCCGGGCTGGGATTGAAAGGTTACTATTCCCTTAAATACTGACAATGCCTGATCGAAAGAAGTAGCTCGAAAGAAAACCCACAGCACTGATACAACCGCAAATGTGAAAAGCGTAGCCGCGACATTTTTAAATTTTCCTTCCCACCGAATGTTCATTCGGTTTTCAAGAACCAACCAAAGTCCGTGTGCCATTCCCCAAACCACAAACGTCCAATTCGCACCGTGCCACAATCCGCTTATAGCAAAGACTATAAACAAGTTCAACGAAGTGCGCGCAGCCCCCTTCCTGTTTCCACCTAAAGGAATATACACGTAATCTCTAAACCAGGTTGAAAGCGAGATGTGCCACTTCGACCAAAACATTCCCACTCCCGTTGAACGATAGGGCAAGTTGAAATTCTCCATTAAACGGAATCCCATGACCCGCGCTGTTCCTATGGCAATGTCGCTATACCCGCTGAAGTCACAGTATATCTGGAAACTAAAGAACACCACTGCGATGGATAGATACATCCAAGAAACTGCACCTGCATGCTCGTAAACCGGCGTTACAAATTGCGCAAGGTTGTCTGCTATAACCACCTTCTTAAACATACCCCAAACTATTCGCTGCATGCCTTTCGACACATCTAAATAATTGAGCGAATGCCTCTCGTAAAATTGATGCAACACATTTTGCGGACGTTCAATGGGGCCAGCAACGAGTTGCGGATAGAACATCACATACAGCGAATAAATTCCGAAATGACGTTCAGCCTTTTGATTGCCTCTATACACTTCAACCACATAACTTAAACTCTGAAAGGTGTGGAATGATAGTCCAATGGGAAGAAGAATACTCAGTGTGCTCAACGAATAATTCCATCCGATTAACTCCGCAATACCGTTGAAATTCCCAATGAAAAAGTTATAGTATTTGAAAACAGCCAAAATCAATATCGTACTGATGATACTTCCAATGAGCCATCGCCTTGCAGTTGGCTTCGCACTTTTTTCAATTTGAATTGCGGCTATGTAATCGACTAAAATGGTAGCCAACAAAATGAAGATATAGGCTGGAACAAAAAACATATAGAACACACAACTAGCTATTAAAAGCATGAGCCAACGCCACTGGTGCGGCAATAGGAAATACAATGCCGTTACAATCGGAAAGAACAAAAAGAATTCAATGGAATTGAACAGCATCCTATTTCTTAGATTGAAGGGTGTGTTGAATGCTCTCCCAAAGAAGCTCTGCTGATTTCTCCCAATTGTAATGTTGCTCTTTCAAAACAGGATTTCGTTCACCGCTCTCGATGCGAACGATGGCCTGAGCAATATCTGCAATGTTATGAGGATTCACAAAAAAAGCGGACCCGTTTGAAACTTCTTCCATTACACTGTTTTCAGAAGCAATAACAGGAACATTGCACGCTTCGGCTTCAATCAGTGGAATACCAAAACCCTCAAATAAACTTGGAAAGACTAGCCCCTCAGCGCCGGCCATAAGCAGAGGAAGATCGGCAGTATGAATATGTCCTAAAAACCGAATGTCCGTTCGGTATTCAATTTTCGCCAAAGCTGCATCCAATTCAGGATATTGCCAAAATTTATTTCCTGCAATGAGAAGGCTCGATTCTACTCCGTTTCGGACTGCTTCATTGAAGGCTTCAACCACGCGATGTACATTCTTTCTTGGGTGAAGAGACCCTACAAACAAAAAATATTTTTTTCCTTGCGAAAATCGATCGCGAATCACTTTCTTCTTATGGTCTTCAACAGGAATAAACGTATGATCTATTCCATTACAAAGCACATCAATATTATTTTCAGAAAGATTAAAAGTGTTTGCAATATCTCTTCTGCTAAATTCACTTACAGTTGCAATGCGTGTGCTCAACTTCACAAAATCAGCAGTTCTTTCATTCCAATACTTCGCGTATCGCTTCGGCATGAATTCAGGAAAGTGAACGAAGTTAATGTCGTGAATAATGGTCAACTGCGGAATAGGGCATCTGCGTGATGCGTGCGCATCAGGTGAAAGAAAGATGTCTGCCTTTATTCGTTTCAACTTGAATGGAACACTGTAATCAAACCACCAATCGAATAGCCAAGGTCTACGAGCAGGCGGAAAAATACGATGCTGAAAAACATTCTTTCCAAATTGCCAATGGTTATCGCTCTTACGATCGCTAAGCAAATGAAATTCGTGCTCGGGAAATCGCTGCGACAATCGCTTTACCGTTTCAAACGTGAATCGACCAATTCCCTCCAACTTACCAGGAATAAGCAATCGGGTATTAATGGCAATGCGCACCCAGAGATGAATTAAAGCAATTGAGAAACTATCTTCTCTACTGAATAGCCATCTGCCTCGGCTTTGTAGTTGCGAACAATACGGTGACGAAGGATGGGAAGCGCAACAGCTCTCACGTCTTCGATATCTGGACTGTATTTTCCATTCAGTGCAGCATTCACCTTCGCACCCACAATTAAAAATTGAGAAGCACGAGGACCAGCACCCCAGCTTAAATATTGATTTGCCAAGGGGTCTGCATTCTCCCTGTTTGGACGTGTCTTCGCAACCAAACGAACGGCATACTCGATCACATTATCAGGCACCGGCATTTTACGAATGAGCTGCTGATAGAATTGAATTTCTTCCGAAGAAATAACCGGTGAAAGTGTTTGGGAAACACCCGAAGTGGTTTGCTTCACAATAACCAACTCTTCAGCCAATGTCGGATAATCGACCCAAATGTTAAACATAAAACGGTCCAATTGTGCTTCTGGCAATGGATATGTTCCTTCTTGTTCTATCGGGTTTTGTGTTGCTAAAACGAAAAACGGAGAAGGCAAAACATGTGTTACTCCGCCTGCTGTAACGCGTCGTTCTTGCATAGCTTCCAATAAAGCACTTTGTGTTTTAGGTGGCGTACGGTTAATCTCATCGGCCAAAATGATGTTTGAAAACAATGGGCCTTTGATGAATTTAAATTGACGTGATTCATCAAGGATTTCAGAACCAATGATATCGCTCGGCATTAAGTCGGGCGTGAATTGAATGCGGTTGAACGACAAGCCTAAGACCTGTGAAAGGGTGTTCACCAAAAGCGTTTTCGCTAATCCTGGAACACCAACCAAAAGGCAGTGACCATTTCCAAGAATTGAAATAATAACGTCGCGCACAGCTTCGTCTTGCCCAACC
>JBJOPP010000296.1:0-2876 GCA_046050685.1 Bacteroidota bacterium | reverse complement strand
TTCCGTAAACAAATATTCAGAAAGCGGTTGAATACTCACGGCCATGGCCAGGGGCAAAATCAATAATCCTAAATAAAGTCCACGAAAGCGCGCCAACGATACGGCTCCTCTTCCAATAAATCGATAAGGAATAAATTCACCTTCTGTTTTCAAAGGCATACGTCCCCATGCTGGAGCAAAAAAGACCGCGCCGAAAACAACGGCAAGAACCGATTGAAAGTAGAGGAGAAGAATTTCGCTGTTGTCGCTCGAATATAAAAAAAGACTGTTCACCACGAACAATCCCGAACTCGGGATGAGTGCACCAATAATTAAAATTGAACTGCTCTTCTTTTCCGTTGAGAATAACCTTCGCCTCATATCGCAAACTTACAAAAGTTTCGAAAAGACAAAAAAACTATTTAGTTTTGTAAATAATTTCTTGAACAACGCTCGGGTCAAGCAAAGTGGTTGTATCGCCGATGGCATCGAATTCTCCCTCTGCAATTTTGCGCAAAATACGACGCATAATTTTTCCACTTCTTGTTTTCGGCAGTCCACTTACAATCACAATTTTATCTGGCTTCGCTATCGCTCCAATCTGCTCACTAACAGTCTTCGTTATCGCATGAATTTGTTCATGATCTTCCAAATGATGATGCGGATCACAGATGACAAACGCATAGATTCCTTGGCCCTTGATGTCATGCGGATAACCAACTACCGCGCTTTCAATAACACCGTGCGTGTGATTTATAGCGTTCTCCACTTCAGCTGTTCCAATGCGATGTCCGCTTACATTCAACACATCATCCACTCTTCCAGCCAAACGGTACATGCCGTTAGCATCTCTGTATGCACCGTCACCCGTGAAGTAATAATTTTTATAGGTGCTGAAGTAATTCAAAATACATCGCTCGTGATCGCCATAGGTGGTGCGAATCATAGAAGGCCACGGCTGCTTGAAGCACAGATTTCCAGTTAAATCATTTTCAAGAATTTCATTCCCTTTATCGTCCAATAATACAGGAAGAACCCCGGGCATTGGCAATGTGGCGAACACAGGCTTAGACGGGGTTACACCCGCCAAACTTGAAATCATTACACCACCGGTTTCTGTTTGCCAGAACGTATCTACAATCGGACAGTTTCCTTTTCCAATTTTTTCGTGGTACCAATTCCAAGCTTCTTCGTTAATGGGTTCGCCAACGCTTCCGAGTATGCGCAACGAAGACAAATCTTTTCCTTCCAAGAATTCATCACCGGCCGACATTAAACTGCGAATGGCAGTAGGAGCTGTGTAGAAAATACTCACCTTGTGTTTTGCCACAATGTCCCAAAATCTTCCAGCATCTGGATAAGTAGGTATGCCTTCAAACATCAATGAAGTCGCACCATTCAGAAGTGGTCCATAAATTAAATAGCTATGTCCTGTAACCCATCCAATATCGGCTGTACAAAAATGAATGTCGCCTTTCTGATATTGAAACACATTCAAAAAGGTATAGGCCGTCCATACCATATATCCCGCGGTGCTGTGCACAACGCCTTTCGGTTTTCCCGTTGAACCGCTGGTGTATAAGATGAATAACGGATCTTCCGACTGAAGCGTTTCTCCGGGCTTCATGTAGTTATTGGCTGAAACAACTTCCGTTTTCAATTCATTCCAATCGATATCAATTTCTTTTTTTTCTGTTGGAAGGTTGAGGTAGTTGAAGACCAAAACATTTTTTATTTTTCTTGTTGAAGTCAAAGCTTCGTCAACAACCGATTTCAACGGAATGGTCTTGTTTCCGCGAAGTCCACCGTCCATGGTTATCACGAAGTCTGCTTCAGCATCGTCAACCCGGTCTGCAATACTCTTCGCACTGAATCCTCCAAATATTACTGAATGCACTGCGCCAATTCGCGCGCAAGCCAAAACACTAAACACCAATTCAGGAACCATGCTAATGTATATACAAACGCGATCTCCTTTTTGAATACCCATCGTGCGAAGCATTTCGGCAGCGATACAAACTTCCTTATGAAGTTCGATATATGTGAATGAACGGGCTTCAACCGAACGATCATTCGGTTCCCAAATGAGGGCAATATCATTTCCTTTTTCAGCCAAATGCCTGTCGAGTAAATTCTCGGTAATGTTCAATTCACCACCGTCGAACCAGCGGGTGCGTGCGTCTGCAAATGTTCCAGAAAGAACAGTGTCCCATTTCTTTTTCCATGAAAAAGATTCAGCTATTTCACCCCAAAAATTATCAGGGTTAGCAATACTCTCGGCATACACCGATTTATATTCTTCGAACGATTCAATTCGTTTCATGTTCAATTTATTTGAAGTTCCAATTTACAGATTAATCTTCTCTGTAACGCAATTCTTCTAAGTTCATCAATTCCTCTTGGTTCAATAGACGCGAGTGAATCATGAATCTTTTTCCCATTGGGATTTCCAATGAAAAACTAGATCCTCTTCCAACCACAACACCCAGTGTAAGGTGTGTGTGTTTCCAATATTCAAATTGGTCTTGACTCATCCAAAATTCGACACCACATACTTCCCCCAAACACACATCGCTGTAGCCCATAATGAAATCGCCCTTCTGAAAACACATGGGCGACGAACCGTCGCAACATCCGCCACTTTGATGAAAAACAAGGTCGCCATGCTGCGCTTGCAATTCATGAATGAGTGTTTCAGCTTCTTTATTCGCTTCAATGCGAGGGAATTTTTCCATGCTCCAAATTAAAAACAAAACACCGAGCCCTGGAGCTCGGTGCATTGCTTGTTGTATTTAACCTCAGAAAAATCCAAGTTTGTTTTTGTTGTAAGAGATCAACATATTCTTTGTCTGACGGTAGTGTCCTAACATCATTTTATGAGTCTCTCTTCCGAATCC
>JBJOPP010000295.1:0-2750 GCA_046050685.1 Bacteroidota bacterium | reverse complement strand
AATTATCCGGAACTTACCTTTCACTTCACGAGTGAATTAGACGCATAATAAAAAAGCCCCGAGGGGCTTTTTTATTTTAGTGCGTTTTGCATTTTACTTTGGTATGATCTCCTTTCGTTTTCTTTACTCGAGAGTTCACAAAGCGTTGGTTCTTTTTATTACGCTTGTTGTGCGAAGAATAATTAAATCCCTTTTGGGGGCTGGAACAAGATGTCTGTGTAGTCACAGTTGCAGCACCTAATAGGGCAAGAAGTAAATAGGAGAGTCTGAAAAGGCGTTTCATGTTAATGTTGAATAATTACGGTTTTGTTGGTTTTTCCTTTCGAAGTGGTTAATCTGAAAACATATATGCCATTTGGAAGATTAGAAATTTCCATGCGGTTTACATTGAATTCTATTTTTACCATTTCGCCAGTCATGTTGTAGACTTCAATTTGCTTCAAATCGTTGCTCGAGATAAATACATTTGATGAAGCTGGATTTGGATACACCACCAAGTCTTCCTCGTTACTACTTAACTCTTCCGTTCCAACGCTTATTGTGCGGTAGCTGCAATCGAGTGGAATAGAACAAATATGATGTGTAAGGAAATTCGACATTATGCTCATGGTTGTATCTAAAATCGCAGCATTCGTCATGTGAGGAACGTGGTCTTGTCCTTCATAAATCTCGAAGCAATGCTCCAATCCAACTTGATTCATTTTTTCATTGATGCTGAAGCTTCCGTCCACTTCCACAACCGGAGCAATTCCGAATGCATATTGCATAGCCGAGGCATAAGGAACAGTTTGGTCATTCGTTCCATGAAACAACAAAGCGGGTTCGTCGCCGGCATGAATCCATGCCGTGTCGCCAATGGCTCCGCAAATATTGACAATTGCTTTAACATCTGAAGGATATCCTGGATTTCCGCTTTCTCCTTCCAACTCTCCAGTTAATCCAGGATTACTGGTGTTCACGTATGATGGAAGTTCTGCCATTTCATCTAAATAAGCCATGTGCAGGGCAATGTACCCACCTGCGCTAGATCCAGCGATATAGATTTCGTTAGCGTCAATGTTGTATGGATTTCCATCAACAGCCACAGACTTGCGAAGGAAACGCACGGCTGCTTTTCCATCTTGAACTCCGCGCATAACAGCTTCTGTCATAGGTCCGGCCAAATTTGCTGTAACCGTAACACCGAGTCTGTATTCAATTGAAATAGCCACATAGCCCATCTTGGCCAGTCTTTCGCAGATGGGAACAACATCTGCTCCTGTCTTAGACCCAGAGAGGAAGAATCCGCCGTGAGCAACAATTACTGCAGGTCTGTTCGTTACGTTATCTCCAACGGGCTGATAAACGTCGCACAACAGTGTTTGTGGAGTTCCGTCGAACTTAATGTTCTGTCCGTATTCAACATCAGAAGTAACTTGAACATCGTTGAATATATAATTCAGATATCTGTTACCATCGCATTGAGCCATGGTATTTAGGCTGACAATAACCGCTAAAAAGGATAAAAGTTTTTTCATTTGACAAGGTTTTAGGTAGCACAATTTAAGATTTATTCTTTTTAACCCGAATAAAAAACATTATTCCCCTTGGAATGTTAATGATTTTTATAAGATTGAGCGGTATGTCTGTTGAAAGGATTAATTTTGCTCGACTTCACAATTATGATAGAAACTGATATCCTTGTTATTGGAGCAGGACCATGTGGACTGTTCACCGTATTTGAAGCTGGGCTTCTTAAATTACGTTGTCACTTGATAGATGCCTTGCCACAAGCAGGCGGACAATTGACAGAGATTTATCCGAAAAAACCGATTTATGATATTCCTGGTTTTCCGGAAGTATTGGCGGGGGAGTTGATCGAGAATTTAATGAAACAGGCAGAACCGTTCAAGCCAGGTTTTACTTTGGGTGAGCGCGCAGAGTCTTTCGAAAAAACGGAAGACGGAAAGTTTATCGTGACCACTTCACGCGGAACAAAGCACATAGCTCCAGTTGTAGCCATTGCAGGTGGTCTTGGTTGTTTCGAACCACGCAAGCCGCCGATTTCAAATATCACAGATTTCGAAGATAAAGGAATTGAGTACATCGTTCGTGATCCAGAATTCTATCGCGGTAAGTCGGTTATCATCAGTGGAGGTGGGGACTCAGCGTTAGATTGGGCCGTGTTTTTAGCTAATGGCGTGGCGAAGGAAGTAACCCTAGTGCATAGAAGTAAAAGTTTCCGTGGTCATCCAGATTCAGTTCAGAAGGTGTTGGATATGGCAGCTTCAGGAAAAATTAATCTACACACCGATGCAGAAGTTGTTGAAGTAGCGGGAGACGATGTTCTTCGCAACATTACTCTTCAACATAACGATGAAACGAAAACAGTTTTTACGACCGATCATTGGTTGCCACTGTTTGGATTAAGCCCAAAACTAGGTCCGTTGTCTGAATGGGGATTGAACATTGATAAGAACAGTATTGAAGTGAACACCTACGATTATCAAACCAATGTTCCTGGACTGTATGCTGTTGGCGATATCAACACATATCCTGGTAAGTTGAAGTTAATCTTGTGCGGGTTTCACGAAACAACGTTAATGGTTCAAAGTGCTTTCAAACGCATATATCCAGATAAGAATTATGTGTTGAAATACACAACAGTTAATGGCGTAAACGGATTTTAAACATGGAGAATACAGTTCAAATTACAGTTGTCGATAGAGAAGACAAGGAGCATGTGTTGGATGCGCCGACCGATATGGGCA
>JBJOPP010000294.1:0-3753 GCA_046050685.1 Bacteroidota bacterium | reverse complement strand
TTTCATACGTGCAATCTTTTCTTTTTGGATTCACCACGGCGAAAGCTGGTGGAAGTATTTCGGGGGTGTGGTGGTCGCAGACAATGACATCTATTCCGTAGGCATTGCATTGCTCAATGCGCGGACCATCCTTGATGCCGCAGTCTAAAGTAACAATGAGCGAAAAATTATTTTCGTGTGCGAATTCCACGCCCGCACTTGAAAATCCATATCCTTCTTTATAGCGGTCAGGAATATAAAATTCGCATTCGAAACCTTCATGCTTCAAAAAACTATAGAAGACGGCCACGGCAGTTGTTCCATCTACATCGTAATCCCCGTAGACAAGAATCTTTTCATTTTTTTCTTTGGCTGAAATCAATCGAGCAATGGCCTTATCCATGTCTTTCAGTCCGAAGGGGTCCAAAAGCTGATTTATTTCAGGATTTAGAAAGGTTCTAGCCTGTTCGGGGGTGCTGATTTTTCGAGAAAGTAAAATTTCAGCGAAAGCTTCGCTAATGTTTGATTTTACAGCAAGTT
Source organism: Bacteroidota bacterium (assembly GCA_046050685.1). Lineage (GTDB taxonomy): Bacteria > Bacteroidota > Bacteroidia > Flavobacteriales_D > Sanyastnellaceae > CAIZGX01. Next base: position 3,234 of record JBJOPP010000294.1, on the reverse strand, counting down.
CAGCAATTTCTTCATGGGAGAACTGCTCGCGCTTTTTCCAATTGTTTTCTTTAGGAGTACTCATTTGCCACAAAGTTAGTGGCAGAACTCGCGCAACCCTTTTTCATTTTATGCCGTCTTTTCGTATATTCGTACCCCAAACCTTTTAAAGAAATGAATAAATCTTTACGTTCTGTTCTTTTACTCATGAGCATTTTCGGGATGTTCGTGTTGAACGGCTGTCTTAATGATGACAACAAAATTCCACCAAATTGTTATGACGGAATTTTGAATAACTCTGAGCAATTAGTCGATTGCGGAGGTCCAAACTGTGAACAGTGTGATCACTGTATCGATGGTATTTGGCAACCGGAGTACGGTGAAACATGTGTAGACTGTGGTGGCGAATGCGGACCATGTGCTCCTTGTGCAAACTGTATTCAAGACGGTGACGAAGCAGGAATTGACTGCGGAGGATCTAACTGCGGACCATGTGCTGCTCTTTGTGCAGATGGAATTTTAAACGGAACTGAAACACAAGTTGACTGCGGTGGAGCATATTGCGAAGCTTGTCCAACATGTACAGACGGATTAATGAACGGAACTGAAATCGGTGTTGACTGTGGTGGTACTAACTGTCCTCCTTGTTCTACAGACGGTAACTGTACCAACGGAATTATCGACGGTGGTGCTCAAGGGGAGTTTTGGACGGACTGCGGTGGTGTTGACTGCGTTGCTTGCGACACAATCATCACATTTACTGCTAACGGTGTGAACCACGTGGGTGTTGCTTCATCATGTACCTTCAGTTATACTGGCGGAGTGGTTACTGTAACAGGTTCAACCCTTCAAGGTGGAACAATCGCCTTCACAATGGCTCAGCCAGTAGCGGGATGGGTAAACGGTTCAGTCATTAACATGGCTACTTCTACAAACCCAGCGAGCGTTATGGCATTCACGAATGCAGCAGTTGCACACAGCACAGCATTCGGAACTTCAACAGCTACAGTGAATGTGGTGAAGTTCAGATCTACTCCGGCTCCAGGTGGAATACGCTACACATTCTCAGGATTGTTAAAGAACTCTGCAGGAACCTCAACGGTAAACATCACCAACGGTTTGGTAATGGTGCCTTTGCAATAAGAATTCCTTCTTAGAAAAATATCAAAAAGCCCTTCGTAAGAAGGGTTTTTTATTTCACACCTAATTTCGTTTCTTTGCACCCAATTTAGCAATGAACTAAACATAAGAATATGCATTTCGAATTATCAGAAGAACATTTGGCCGTGCAGGCTGCTGCAAGAGATTTCGCGCAGAACGTATTAAAACCAGGAGTAATTGAGCGTGACGAGCTTCAGAAGTTCCCTACAGAAGAAGTGAAGCAACTCGCAGAACTTGGTTTCATGGGAATGATGGTGAGTCCAGAGAACGGAGGAAGTGGAATGGATACACTTTCATACGCCATTGCTATGGAAGAGATTTCTAAAGTAGATGCTTCTACTTCAGTATGTATGAGTGTAAACAACTCATTGGTGTGCTACGGTCTTGAAGCATACGGAAACGCTGAGCAAAAAGAGAAGTTCTTGAAGCCATTGGCAAGCGGAGAAAAGATTGGTGCATTCTGTTTGTCTGAGCCAGAAGCTGGTTCTGACGCGACTTCACAAAGAACTACCGCTGTTGACATGGGCGATTATTATTTGTTGAACGGAACAAAGAACTGGATTACCAACGGAAGCACGGCTTCTACTTATTTGGTAATTGCGCAAACCGATCCAGAAAAAGGACACAAAGGAATTAACGCATTAATCGTTGAACGCGGAATGGAAGGTTTCATCGTTGGTGCGAAGGAAAATAAAATGGGTATTCGTGCAAGCGATACGCACACGTTGTTATTCAACGACGTGAAAGTACCAAAGGCAAACCGCATTGGTGAAGACGGATTTGGTTTCAAATTCGCAATGAAGACCTTAAGCGGTGGACGTATTGGTATTGCTGCACAAGCATTGGGTATTGCAGCAGGAGCTTACGAATTGGCTTTGGCTTACTCAAAAGAGCGTAAGGCTTTCGGAAAAGAAATTTCACAACACCAAGCAATCGCTTTTAAATTGGCTGATATGGCTACCGATATTGAGGCTGCACGTTTATTGGTGTACAAGGCAGCTTGGATGAAGGACCAAGGAATGAACTACGACGAAGCAAGTGCTATGGCGAAGTTGTATGCTTCTACAGTGGCTATGAAGCACACAGTTGAAGCGGTTCAAATTCACGGTGGATATGGATTCGTGAAAGAGTACCACGTTGAGCGTATGATGCGCGATGCGAAGATTACACAGATCTACGAAGGAACAAGCGAAGTACAAAAAATTGTTATTTCGAGAAGTGCACTTTCAAAATAATTGCATTTGAAATTCATTAACAAAGGGCTGTTGTAAGACAGCCCTTTTTGTTGGAATAAACTTCCATTCGAATTCTATTTTCGTAAGGAAGCATGAACCCATTTAAACACACCATTCGCTTTGCGCTTGCCATCCTAATTCTCGCCGCGGGAATTGGTGGAGTCTATTATTTTTTGAATCGAAGTCATGCGGAATGGACGAGTCCATTGTTCTTCATTCCATCCCCGTCAACTGGAATTGTTGAAGTGAAAAATGCAAATGCATTCGGAGAAGCCGATGAATGGGCTGCTGAACTTTCTTTGTCGGAAGGTATTGCGAAGTTGATGCAAGAGCTTGGCGCCGATTCGCAAGGACTTCAATTCGAAAATCAATCGGTCTGGATTGTAGATAATGGCGCCGACGATATCGTGATTCTTCCAGTTGGATATGGAAAAGAGGGAGAAGCCCTCGCTTCGAAGTGGAGCGCGAAATTTCCTGAATTGAAATTTCTTTTTCAAGAACCTTATGCTATATATGGAAATGGAAATATGGATCTTCCCGCAGAGGGAAGTCAGCTCGATGATTCCCCGTCGTTCATGTGTGTGAAAGGAACCACTTCCTTCGATTCGAATTGCCATTATTACTTTAGAGTGGATCAGGCTTGGACAGCGCTAGACGATATTCATGGAAGTGAATCTTCAATGATTGCAGGTTTTCAATGTTCGCCGTTGCACCTTCCAACCAACGATTCGAAGTTTTCTTTTCAAAACGTTTTTACAAATGGAAGAACCAATACGAACTATTGGTTCAAAGCAGTTCACGCGGGCAATCCGGTTGCACTTTTAGCATACCTGGATTCGCTTCGTCCGCAAGATGCGCG
>JBJOPP010000293.1:0-4248 GCA_046050685.1 Bacteroidota bacterium | reverse complement strand
TTAATATTTCTTTTCTTCCGATTCCATGGGGTAAGTTGTGGAATATTTGAATGGGTTTGCCTTTTAGAATTTTATAGTGATGAGGTTCGAAGAAGTTCGTCCAAAAACCAAATGTTTGTTCTGCAATAATATTTCCAGCATCTATTTTGGCAGAAGAGTAAATTGCCAGTTTCATTCTTAGCTTTTGCTCTGCTTTCGTAACTTCTTTTTTCAAAAAGTCGTTTCTATTGGAAATTTTGGTTGGGTTGTTTCTGAATACTAAGGTTTTGTCGGACATGAATCCTTCTTTTTGATTCACCATCCAATTCTCATCCTTGAAGTGCTCGCTAAGAGCTCTATGAATCGAATTTCTTAGCACAACTTCAAAGACCCCAATTACTGGATGCATGGCTTGTGCAACGAGTAAATTTTGTTTGTACATGCGAATGGCTTTTGCGCGAGACGAACCCGCGGCGTAGTAATATCTATTTAAGCGAGGTTTTGAAAAGTGGAATTCAAAATTCTTGTAATTCATGTTTTTGTGATCTAATTAATTCTATTTATATTTGCTTTGTGATGCTTGGTAAAGCCTCTTATTTCTCGAAATAACGTAACCAAGTGATAGATTCAAAGTCCGCGAAAGCGGGCTTTTTTTTGTGAATTTCCGAATGGAAATCGATAAGCTTTTCAAATGTTTATGCTAATGACGGGCTGAATTTTCTCAAAAAAGACAGTATTGGCGCGGATTTCAGGATAATTTTGAATTGCATAAAACCGCGCTATGCTGTATGTTTCAGCAGGAAAGAAGGGTCAGAATCTTAGATTTACCAATCTTCCTTAACCGATTGGAGTCTTTTGAAATTTTCTCCCCCAGCTCTACTGGGGGCATAACTCATGTCGCCCTAAGGGGCTCGGGAACTTCGTTGTTAAATCTTCCCTCTTCTTACCCTTTCTTAACTTCTCTTAACTTCCAAAAGACATTCGCCGCAGGCATTCGTTGAAAACATTCACCCGTAGGGCATTCTTACCGTTTACGGGAGTAACTCACCTTAACCTTCTCGAGGTCTTTGGAAATGGTTGCAACTTCCTTTTCCAGTTGTTTGAATTCTGCTTTGGTAACGTAGGCTGCTAGTGGGTCTGAAAGGGTATTGGAGGGTTTTTCGTCGAAGAGTTCGGCGATGGAAACTTTGAGGATTTTAGAGATTTGGGCAACGGCGTTAACTGAGATGGTAATTTCTCCGCGTTCCATTTTTCCGTAGTTTCCGGTGGTCATTCCAAGTTCATCGGCAACGTTGTCTTGGCTTAGTCCACGCATTGCGCGAAACATGCGAATTCGTTGTCCCACCTTCTTGTTCATGCTTCAAATTTCCTCTCTTAAAGAGCGTTAACACAATCTTAAGCCGTCGTTTATTAATCATATTATGATTATTTTAGTATTTTCGTGGTGTTTATCAATTTATTGCACAGCATTTCCAATAAAAGATGTCTGTGTCATCAATGAAAAACTGACCTAACTGAAAATTAAAACCTGACTCATTTTCGAAATGAAAAACCGCATCACATCTTTCTTCCCCTCTCTTACCTTTTCTTCCCCTTTCTTAACTTTTCTATTTCCCCTTCTCTTAACCTCTCTTACCTTATTGGCCTACTCTTCGGCATTTGCGCAGATCCCGTCAAACGGCTTAGTCGGTTACTGGCCCTTCAACGGCAATGCAAATGATGAGAGTGGGAATGGAATTAACCTAACCCCGCAGGGCACAGCGAGTTTAACATTTGATCGATTTAATAACCCAAATAGTGCCTATCATTTCGAACAAAGCTTAAATCCATCTTTGTTATCATTTCCTTCAACATCTATTTCGCAAATAAACAATTTCTCGGCAGGGTCCATTTCTTTTTGGCTGAATATTCATGAGTTCAATGTATCAAATCATTACTTTGGATTTGACAACTCGTTTTTTGTTAAACAACGTGATGGTGTAAATACACAGTTGTATCTTGGAATTAAAGGGGGCACTCATAAATTTAGATTTCATCTTGATGGAGCTTTGCCTTCTGGATTTAATTTCTCTTCAAATGCAGACATTGAGTTACTTACATGGACTCATATAACTGTGACTTGGAATGGCTCTGAGCAAAGAATTTATATCAATGGAGTTTTGGATAACAGCGTAGCAAGCAGTGCTATTTTATCTAGCATGACAGACGCCAACTATATTCAAATGGGTGGTATACCTCTAGGAAGTTACGGAGCGTACTCTGATATAGATGATTTTACGATTTATAATCGGGCATTGGCTCCAACTGAAATTTCCCAGATATACACTAATCAATCTACACCCCCTGTTACACCCCCTTGCCCAACCCTCGCCACCAACCTTCAAACTGGATTGGTAGGCTACTGGCCGTTTTGTGGCAATGCGAATGACGAAAGCGGGAATGGAAATAACGGGACGGTGAATGGCGCGACGTTGACCACAGATCGTTTCGGAAATGCGAATAGTGCGTATAGTTTTGATGGTATTAATGACGGTATAGTTGTTCAAAATAATCCAAATATTCTTCAACAGGAATATTCTATTTCTATTTGGTTTTATTCAACAATAGATTATTCGATTCCAAATAATAATACTTTACTTCGGTCCGGCGATGAGGGGGCATGCAGTGGACAGGGATTCGCTATTGCTAGTTATGAGTTTCACTCTAAGTTTGGTTTTGCAGATTTTGGTTCTGGAAATTTTAGTTTCGAAACATCAATTAATACATCTTCTTTTCTCACTGGGCAATGGTACAATTTGGTTTTCACTAGAAGAAATAATAAGGCTATTCAATATATTAATGGAATTGCTATTGATTCTACTACCAATAATAATTACATGCCGGCATCGAATTGTCCGATTTTCATAGGGAGTAATTGGTTAATGCCGGGCTTTGTCCAACCAGATGTTTTTAATGGGAAAATTGATGACATATCAATATACAACCGCGCCCTCACCCCAACTGAAATCACTCAACTTTATACAAACCCAACAGTCACTCCGCCTGTCGCTTGCACGCCCTTCCTCGGCGAAGATCAAACGGTTTGTGCTGGAACGGGTGTTCAACTAAATGCAAATAGTACAGCTGAGAATAGTGGCTCAACGCTGTTGGAAACATACAGTCATGATGTGGGAAGTGCTTGGACTCATGATTTTTCAGTTGTTCCAGGTCAAACATATACCGTTCGAGTTTCAGCTCAATTTAGCATGGGTACTGTTTGTCCAAATTTTGAAATGGACCCAGCATATTGGATTCCACCATATAACGGTGGCGTGGCCCTCACCCACGCATGCAATTCCGCATGGTATATTCAAAATTATTGTAATGGTGCACTTGGAATGCGACCAACACCTGACGTTTATAATCCCCTGCATACCTACGACTATCCGATTGTTGCTAATTCCAATATTCTTACTGTCGGTTTTGCTGATTGTTGCTTTGGAGATAATTGCGGTAGTATTTCATTTGAGTTATACAATTCTGTATCTACGTCTTCCTACCTCTGGTCAACCGGCTCAACAACAGCAAGCATTAGCGTTACACCAACGCAGACCACAACATACACCTGCACAGTAACCGATGCAAACGGAAATGCCTGCACAGACAGCGTAACTGTTTTCGTTCCACAAATTGAAGCGACAGATTTAACCATCTGTGCAGGAGAGTCGACAACACTTTCTGTTTCAGGAATTAATTCAACGGCAACACCATCGGCTTGTCCAACACTTCCCTCTAACCTTCAAACAGGTCTTGTAGGTTATTGGCCATTCTGCGGGAATGCAAATGACGCCAGTGGAAACGGAAACAACGGAACGGTGAATGGAGCGACGCTTACTGTTGGACGGAATCAATCGGTCCAATCTGCATATAGTTTTAATAATAATAATATCTCTATTCCAAATAGTTCAGCATTAAATCTTGGTAATCAAATCTCAATAAGTACGTGGATAAAAATTAGTAGCTTTCCTAGTTCTGGTGGTGAAGAGATAATTGCATATAAGCAAGATAATTTTGGTGATCAACAAATAGGTTGGCATTTAGAATTGTCAGATTTTCAAAATCAACACCTTGTTAAATTTAGATATAAGAATGGAATTAGCTCGCCGCAGTTTGATATCAATTGTTCGTGGGATGAATTAATTTTAGGCGAATTCAATTCTATAATTGTAGTTTTAAGGCAAAACTCAAGCTCCCTTTATATCAATGGAGTTGAGCATATGTTTTCACTTG
>JBJOPP010000292.1:0-3227 GCA_046050685.1 Bacteroidota bacterium | reverse complement strand
ACGTTCCTTTCAAGAAACAGAATCAGGAAAAGCTATTGGGAAATTGCGCATGAAGGAGTTTCGAGAACTGCTCTTACTCTCGACTGACAAAGAAATAAATAGCATACTTCCCTATTTAACAAGTGATATCATTGCATGTGTGGTGAAGTTGATGTCGAATGACGACCTCATTGCCATCAGCAGTAAAATTTTCCATCCGTTGGCAGGAAGTCAAATGGGTTCGAAAGGATACATGAGCGCGCGCGTTCAGCCCAACTCTCCGACGGATAATATTGAAGACATTGTGTGGCAAGTGTTCGACGCATGGAGTTACAGTGTGGGCGATTTGGTTTTGGGAAACAATCCGGTTTCTAGCAATCCGGAATCGGTTGCGAAAATTGAATTGGCGCTGAATGACATTCTCACAACGTTCAAATTGGAAAACACGCTTTCACATTCTGTGTTGGCGCATATTGATATTCAAGCTGAAGTTGAAAAGACATACAACGGTCAAACCGGCATGTGGTTTCAAAGCATTGCAGGCACTGTGAAAGCGAATCAAACCTTCGATGTGACGCTAGAAAAACTTCAGAACTACGCGAAGCAACGCAAAGGAAAATTCGGATTGTATGCAGAGACTGGACAAGGTGCCGATGAAACCAACGGTCACGGCGAAGGCTTCGACATGCTTATTCACGAATCGCGTAAATACGGACTGTGGCGAGGATTGAAGCAAGGTTTAAAAGAGGAAACATGGGTACATCTGAACGACGTTGCCGGATTTATTGGTCCTGAAGTTTTCAGAACGAAAGAACAATTGGTTCGTTGTTGCTTAGAAGATTTAGTGATGGGGAAACTGCATGGACTTATGATTGGTCTTGACATTTGCACTACCCTGCACATGGATGTTTCGTTGGATGATTTGGATTGGTGTATTGATCAGATTATGCCTGCCAATCCGGGATACCTCATGGCACTTCCAACGAAGAACGATCCTATGCTGAGTTACTTAACAACATCGTTCAGCGATCATTTGCGCATACGCGAAAAGTTTGGATACAAGATCAATGATGCCATGTGGGCGTTTTTCAAACAGATGGAAATCATTGGTGAAGACAACAAGCCTTCTAATCACTTCGGAGATCCTGTGTGGATGTATTATCAATATCGAAAACTGAAAGGCGACTCGCGTTCGGCTGAAGAAATTTATGCTGAAGGACAAGGCTGCATAGCCCGTGTAAGAGAGCGTGGAGTACCGATTGCCGATGGTTATGGAGCGAATCATTGGGACATGAACCCTGACCTAGAGCAAGAAATTCGATTGCTCTACGCAGATGCCAAGAAATGTTTGTGGGAAGAAACACCTTCTCAATTTAAAAAATTCCTTCCGCATGGAATTGCAATTAGCACACTTTCGAAAGACCGAAAAGATTACATCTACCATCCGCAATCGGGCGAACAACTTTCGCGTGATAGTATATATGCTTTAGAGATTTTACGTTCAAAATGGAAGAAGAACATACCCGATATTCAAGTCATTGTTTCTGACGGACTGAATGTTTCTTCCATCACTGATGATGGGCATCTTCTGCCCTACGTGCAAGAATTAATTTCATTGTTGAATGCGAACTATTTGCTTAGCAACGAATGCTCCGTAAGTAAAGACCCTTTGTTTATTCAACATGGAAGGGTTCGAGCGGGCTATCGCTGCGGTGAACTGCTGTTCGGCAATTCTGCTTCAAATCAGAAAAAATGTATTCTCCATATCATTGGCGAACGACCAGGGACTATGCACCACAACTATTCCGTATATATTTCGGTTGCGTCGGCAGCCGATTGGAATGTTGAAGGAAAAATAGATCATGACATTACCCGTGTCATTTCCGGAATATCTGATACTGCGCTTCATCCTAAAGATGCCGCGAAAGAAACGCTCAGAATACTATCCGATCTTTTTAAAATCTAAGTGCCCAACCCGCGTTGAAGACGGGGAACGCTTTTCCTTCCTTCAATAAATTAGAAGGGAGGGGTGTCTTCGTATCACTGTTATTGTAGAGCAAAGGAGTCTTGCCCATGAAATACCCAGCTTCTAGGAACACAACATTTTTCGGGGTGACATAAAAATCTAAAAAGCTCTTCAACTGCAATTCGTTGTAGCGAACAAAGGTGTTTACATCTTCACCTCGAAAAGACCTCGTCAATGAACGAAAAGCGACACCCGCGTTTATTTTCGAAGGGGCAAGTGCATAGCTGAACTTCATGCTGTTCGGAAGCGTCCCGAATATTAAGAAACGATCGGTTACTTTCCAGTCGATTCCGAACAATGGAATAAAGAAGTTTCCGAAAAATTCTTTGTTGTAATACAATCCGAATTTATATCGAAAATTATCGGATTCTGTAACGGTAAATAACGAATAAACGCCAAGTTGAAAAACATTTGAAAAGGACGCGCTTAAATCTGCACCAGAAATTTTCGGAATCACCAATCCTGAAAATTTCACTTTCGGATTTTTCAATTGAAACTGTCCTCCCATTGCAAAAGTAACAGAGGAGTATTCAGCCGATAGTGAATCTTTTTTGATATCTAATTTTTCATATCCACCGCGAAGAAATAACGTATTCCCATTTTTCAAAACTTTAGGCAAAACTGCGTTTACAAATAAATCGCTCGTCAGCGCGCCACTCGGCACATTGTATGACTGTCTATTGAATGAAAAAATATCAACGAAGTACTGTGCTTCGACAGAAAGAGACAGAATGATAAATAAAAGTGTTACTTGAAATTTCATTCCTGATCTATTTTAATTTTCTTGAATTGGACGAAAATTTTTCGCTTGTTACCAAATGACTCTTCACTATCCTTTGCTTGAAATGTTTCGGTAACTAGATAAAAATCTTTATACCAATATTTGACATTCGCGTTTATGAGATTGGTTACTTTCTCTGAATCTTTCAAGTCCTTGTCTGAGTCAACAATATCAACCAATGGAGACTCTTCCAATTCCCCGTCTTCCAAAGAAACGTGTCCGAAATTAAAGACATCCGCGTAATAGAAATGCAACTGAGATTTCCCTTGAGCAGTACGAATGTATTTCTTTATATACATTGGATTTTCAGAAATACTCATTTCAAAAGTGTAGTCCTTTATCTTTTCCAATTCCTCATCTACTTGCAAGACCACAGCGTGCGTATATTGAAACCCATCGAATACATAAACAGTTCGTGTAACGGGTTTCCCATTCACATAA
>JBJOPP010000291.1:0-11855 GCA_046050685.1 Bacteroidota bacterium | reverse complement strand
CTTTGCGGCTAGTGACGGAATTGTTAATGAAAATTTGGCTGAGAACTTTGTTCGTGAAGTTCAATATACCGAAGCGAAATTTTTCTACGGGTTTCAAATCATGATGGAGAATATTCACAGTGAAACCTATTCATTGTTGATTGACACCTATATCAAGGATACTGCAGATAAAAATTATTTGTTCAAGGCAATTGACACACTTGATTGTGTGAAGAAGAAGGCAGAGTGGGCGTTGCGTTGGATTAAAGGAGGAACGTTTGCGGAACGTTTGGTAGCCTTTGCCGCTGTTGAAGGTATTTTCTTCTCTGGAAGTTTCTGTAGTATTTTTTGGTTGAAGAAACGCGGTCTTATGCCAGGTCTAACATTCAGCAATGAGTTGATTAGTCGTGACGAAGGAATGCATTGTGATTTTGCTTGTTTGTTATACAACGACCATATTCAGAACAAACTTCCGAAAGAACGCGTTCGTGAAATTATTGAGCAAGCTGTTGCTATCGAGCGTGAGTTTATCACCGATGCACTTCCTGTTCGATTGATTGGAATGAATAGCGATTTAATGAGTCAGTATATCGAATTCGTTGCAGACCGTTTGTTAAGTGAATTGGGTAACGAGAAAATATACAATAGCACGAATCCATTCGATTTCATGGATTTAATAAGTGTTGAAGGCAAAACGAACTTCTTTGAGAAACGCGTTGCTGAGTATCAAAAGGCTGGAGTTAAAGATGGTCCGTCTGAAGACTCTAGAGCGATTTCCTTTTCAGAAGATTTCTAAGAAAATTAAGCATTAACGAAATATATATAAGCACATGTTTGTAGTAAAAAGAGACGGCAGAAAAGAGACGGTAAAATTCGATAAGATTACCGCTCGTATTTCAAAACTATGTTATGGATTGAATCCGATTGTTGATCCATTGAAAATTGCCATGAAGGTAATTGAAGGGGTTTTCGACGGTGTAACTACAAGTCAGTTGGACACGTTAGCGGCGGAAATTGCAGCTACCAATACGACTACTCATCCGGATTATGCTCTGCTGGCTTCTCGTATTGCAATTGGAAACTTACACAAGAATACCAAGAAGTCGTTCTCTCAGACGATTACAGATTTGTACCAATACGTTGATCCTAAAACAGGAAAAGGCGCGGGTTTAATTGCTGAAGATGTTTACAATGTGGTAATGGAAAATGCTCCATTGTTGGACAGTACCATTATTTATGACCGCGATTTTCAATTCGATTATTTCGGATTTAAAACCCTAGAGAAGTCATATTTGTTGAAGATGCATGGAACTGTAGTTGAGCGTCCTCAGCACTTATTCATGCGTGTTGCAGTTGGAATTCACAAAACAGATTTAGATGAAATTGTGAAGACCTACAACATGATTAGCGAAGGTTGGTTTACACATGCAACCCCAACGCTTTTCAATGCAGGAACGCCGAAGCCTCAAATGAGTTCATGCTTTCTTATCCAAATGAAGGACGATAGCATTCCGGGTATATATGATACATTGAAGCAAACTGCTTTGATCTCTCAAAGCGCAGGTGGTATTGGTCTTAGCATTCACAATGTGCGTGCGAAGGGTTCATACATTCGTGGTACAAACGGAACCAGTAACGGTATTGTTCCCATGTTGCGTGTGTTCAACGACACAGCGCGTTATGTAGATCAGGGAGGTGGAAAGCGCAAGGGGTCATTTGCGATTTATTTGGAGCCATGGCATGCAGATGTTTATGACTTCTTAGACTTAAGAAAAAACCATGGGAAGGAAGAAGTGCGTGCGCGTGACTTATTCTATGCATTATGGATTCCAGATTTATTCATGCAACGCGTGAAAGACAATGGTACTTGGACATTGATGTGTCCAAATGAGTGCCCAGGTCTTTCAGATTGTTGGGGTGAAGAGTTTGAGAAATTGTATACCAAATACGAAGCTGAAGGAAAGGGAAGAGAAACGATTAAAGCGCAAGACTTGTGGTACAAGATTATCGAGTCTCAAATTGAAACAGGTAACCCTTACATGTTATACAAAGATGCTGCGAACCGCAAGAGCAACCAGCAGAACTTGGGAACAATTAAGAGTTCGAACCTATGTACAGAGATTATCGAATACACAGCTCCTGATGAAATTGCAGTATGTAATTTAGGTTCTATCGCATTGCCGAAATTCGTTAAGGACGGCGCATTCGATCACGACAAATTGTTCGAAGTGACATATCAGTTGACTGTTAACTTGAATAAAATTATTGACGGAAACTATTATCCAGTTCCTGAAACACGCAATTCAAACATGCGTCACCGTCCAATCGGAATTGGTGTTCAAGGTTTAGCAGATGCGTTTATTTTAATGCGCTTCCCATTTGAATCAGACGAAGCGAAGAAGTTAAATCGTGAAGTTTTTGAAACCATATACTACGCATCTTGTACAGCATCGAAAGATTTAGCTCGCAGAGACGGTGCGTATGAAACGTTCCCTGGATCACCAGCTTCAAAAGGTATTCTTCAATTCGATATGTGGAATGTTACTCCAACAGATCGTTGGGAGTGGAGTGTGTTGAAGGAAGAAATTGCGAAATATGGTATGCGTAACAGCTTGCTATTGGCTCCAATGCCAACAGCTTCTACTGCACAGATTTTAGGAAACAACGAATGTTTCGAGCCATACACAACGAACATCTATTCAAGAAGAACATTGGCGGGTGAGTTTATTGTAGTGAATAAGCACTTGTTGAAGGACTTGGTGAATCTAGGTTTGTGGAATGACAACTTGAAAAACAAGTTAATGTCTACCAGCGGTTCTGTTCAGAACATTGATGAGATTCCAGATAACTTGAAAGCGTTATACAAAACGGCTTGGGAAATTTCACAACGAGTTGTAATTGATATGGCTGCTGAACGCGGTGCTTATATCTGTCAAAGCTAGTCGTTAAATATCTTCATGGAGAACGCTAACTTCGGAAAACTTACTTCGATGCACTTCTATGCATGGGAAAGAGGCTTAAAGACAGGAATGTACTACTTGAGAACGAAGGCTGCTACCGATGCAATTAAGTTCACTGTAGATAAGTCGCAACTGTCTCAACCTAAAACTGCAGTTGTTGCAGATTCGGCTCCTGTTTCAGTGAGTATGAATATTACCCCTGATACACTTTCACAAAAGAATGTGGATGCCATTGCTTGTTCATTGGATAATCCAGATTCTTGCGAGTCATGTAGCGGATAATTCGCTTTAGAAATACAAGGAAAGGGTCGCGTTGCGACCCTTTTTTTTCTTCATTTCGTTTTTAATAAGTTCCTTTTAGAACGTGAGTCTAGAAATCGAAATGGTTGTAACTTGTAGTCTTATGAGAAATCTCCTTTTGTGTTTTATAGCTTTAGTTGGAACTGTGACATCTTTTTCGCAAACGCTGCGTGGAAAGGTGATTGAACAGCAGAATCAAGCCACGCTTATAGGTGCTGTCGTAATCGAAAAAGGCACTAATAATGGGGTAGTTACCGATTATGAAGGTGAGTTTTCCATTAAAGTATCTGCGCTTCCTGCAACATTGGTTGTTAAATATGTCGGATTTTCAGATCAAGAGATCACTGCTAGGAACTCTGATTTTATTTTGGTTGAAATGAGCTCAGGCGACTTTGGTCCAACTGTCGTGATTCGCGACACACGCATTACTGAAAAGCAAAAACAAAATCCATTGACGGTAGAGCGAATGGACTTGGCGGCAATTAAGAACTCAGCTTCTGGAAATTTCTACGAAGGATTGGGAGCATTAAAGGGTGTTGACTTAACCACAGCGAGTTTGGGATTTCGAGTAATTAACACAAGGGGCTTCAACTCGACATCTCCAGTAAGAAGTTTGCAATTGATTGATGGGGTTGATAATCAATCACCCGGATTGAATTTCTCTTTAGGAAATTTCCTGGGTGCTCCCGATTTAGATGTTTTCGCTGTTGAAATTGTGCAAGGCGCTAGCAGTGCATTTTATGGTCCGGGTGCGTTCAATGGAGTTATTAAAATGGAAACGAAAGATCCATTTTTTTATACCGGGTTAACCGCTCAATTGCGCGTGGGAGAAAGGCAGTTGGTTGAACCATCTGTACGTTTTGCTCACGCATTTTCAAACAAAGAAGGATATAAATTTCTAGCGTACAAGTTCAATGTCTTTGCGTTTAAAGCATTGGATTGGGCTGCTGATAATCAATCGCCGATTTATAATGGAGGATACTCTGCCAGTAATCCGGGCAGGTTTGATGCAGTTAACACTTACGGCGACGAGTATTTTCCTGCGAATAATTATTCTGAAGATCCGAATGGCAAACCAGGATTGGGAACCTTTTTCAGAACAGGTTACCGCGAGTCGGATTTGGTAGATTATAATACGAAGAATGTCAAGGCAAATTCCTCTGTCCATTTGCGATTGAAGCCTGAACTCGAAGAGAATTCACCAGAGTTAATAGTTGCAGGAAACGTAGGCCAAGGAACCACCGTTTATCAAGGTGACAATCGTTTTAGTCTTCGGGATATTTTGTTTTATCAGGGAAGAGTGGAGTTGAAAAAGAAAGACAAGTATTTTATTCGAATGTATGGAACAGGTGAAGATGCGGGAAAGAGTTTTGATCCTTATTTCACCGCTTTAAAATTACAGGATGCTGCTCGTTCAGATGAGAATTGGGCGAATGTTTATGTGAAGTATTGGCAAGATTCTATTCGAAGTCAGGTGTTGGATATGGGATATCCCCAGTACGTTCAAAACCCAAATTGGCCAGCAGAACCTAACTTCTTCATAGTTCCAACCGATGAGCAATACGCGGCATGGACGGCTCAACATGCAGACAGTCTTGCTTATTTTCATTCATTGGTTGAGAACTGGACGAATAACGGAACAGCAGGTATTCCGATACAAGGGCAATACGGATTTTTTCAACCGGGTTCAGCCTTATTCAATTCGAATTTCAATCGCATCACTTCTTCCAATAACAATGAGGCCGACGGAGGAACGCGTTTCTATGACCGCTCTTCGTTGTTTCACACACAGGCTGAATACCAGTGGAAAGGAAAAGGATTCATTGATTATCGCATCGGTGGAAATGCGCGATTGTATCGTCCGAATTCAGCGGGAACTATATTCACCGACGATTCGACCAAGATTTACAATTACGAAGGTGGACTGTATTTCGGAGGTACACGGAAGTTTTTGGAGAATCGTTTAATAGTTAGCGGAACCATTCGCTTGGACAAAAACAAAAATTTCGATGCCCTTATCAGTCCAGCCGCATCAGTGGTTTATCAACCTAAAAAAAATCATTATTTAAGAGCTTCTTTTTCTTCTGCGCTCAGAAATCCAACCTTAACGGATCAATACTTGAACTTAAATGTTGGACCGGCTATATTAAGCGGGAATCTTACAGGTGTAGACTCATTGATTACGCTTCCGAGTTTCAATGCTTATAGAAATACTTTGGAGACGGATAGTCTTCGTTATTTCAATATAGACCCTATCCGTCCGGAGCAAGTAAAGACACTTGAATTTGGTTACAGAGGTTCTTTCTTCGATCAAAAAGTGTATGTTGATTTGGGTGCTTATTACAGTGAGTACAAGCATTTCATTGGTTATAACATTGGATTGGAGGCGACATTTGATCCAACTACGAATTTGCCCGACGAACTTCAGGTATATCGCTATTCAGCCAACTCAAAAAACACCGTTGTTACCCAAGGCGCAAATGTGGGTTTGAATTACTATTTTCATGAGAAGCACAGTTTTGGTGCTAATTACTCCTTCAACAGTATTGTTAGGAGCGATGAGAACGACCCGATTATACCTGCTTTCAATACACCAAAGCACAAGTATAATTTGAGTGTAACTGGCAGCAAGTTGTTTGAGTCGAAACAGGGAAATTGTTGGGGGTACAGCGTAAATTATAAATGGATTCAAGGATATCTTTTTGAGGGCTCACCTCAGTTTACGGGATATATCAATACCTACGATATGGTGGATGTTCAGTTAAATTACAGTTTAATCGACTCTAACATGTTCTTTAAGATAGGAGCTTCGAACGTGTTAAATAACAAACAAGTTCAGGTTTACGGAGGGCCTTCAATAGGAAGAATGGCCTATCTTAGCATTCAATATTCGTTCAATCATCAAAAATCAAATAAATAACTTATGAAAAAAATCTACTCATTGATTGCAATTGCGATGTTGAGTGTAACTGGAGCAATGGCTCAACGTTACATGACAGAGCAATTTACTTCGGTTAACGTTCAAACGGACGTGACCTATGGCGTGAACGCTACTGTATTGTATTATTCTCAGCTTGGACAAGCGGTTCCAGAGGCATTGAAAATGGATGTTTATTCTCCTGCTGGTGATACCGAAACGAATCGTCCGGTAATTCTTTATTTCCACACTGGAAACTTCCTTCCTTTCCCACAGAACCAAGGTACAGGTGGAACTCGCATTGATTCAACTGCTGTTGAATTATGCACTCGTCTTGCTAAGTTAGGATACGTTGTAGCTTCTTGCGATTACCGTCTTGGATGGAATCCGATTGCTGCTACTCAAGAAGAGCGTGTAAACACTTTGATCAACGCGGCTTACCGTGGTGTTCAAGATTGTCGCACTGCTGTTCGTTTCTTCCGTAAGACTGCCGCTGAAGACAGTAACCCATTCGGAATTGACCCTTCACGTGTAGCTATTTGGGGACAAGGTACAGGTGGTTACATCACTTTTGCTGTGTCTGGAATTGACGCTTACACAGATTTACTTCTACCTAAGTTCACTACAAGTGCTGGTGTTCCAATGGTATTGGATTTCGTAAACGGAGATATCAACGGTACATCTGTTGGTGTTAACCCATTAAACGGAGATACTTTGTGTTATGCTAACCACGTTGGTTACAGTTCAGATGTGAACGTTGCTGTTAACATGGGTGGTGCATGTGGAGACATTTCTTGGATTGACGCGAACGACAATCCAATTATTTCTTTTCAAGTTCCTTCTGATCCTTTTGCACCATATTACACTGGAACGGTTATCGTTCCTGGTTTGAATTTACCGGTAGTTGAAGTTCAAGGTAGCTATGATGTTCAATTGGCGTTAAGCGCATATGGCAACAACGGAGTATTTGAATTGGCTGAAGGTTATGCACCTGGCCAACCATATACAGATGCTGCTAATTCTACTAACAATGGTTTCCATGGTTTATTCCCATTCGAGCGTCCTGCTACTACTCCAGCTGATTCAGGTCCATGGGAGTGGTGGGATTCTGCTACAAACCCAGGTAATGCAAACGGTCTTTTGACAAATCCTGATATGTCAGCAGCAAAAGGAAAAGCTTTTTGTGATTCTATCATGGGATATTCTGTGCCTCGTATTGCTTGTGCTTTGAACTTGAACACTAGCCCATGTTACATCGGCGTAGAAGAAACTGAAGAAGTATCTTTCAATGTATTCCCTAATCCAGCTAACGAATCATTTGCAATCCGCGCTTCTGAGCGTGTTAGTGCAATTCGTGTATTCGATGCAATGGGTAGAGTGGTTTACAATTCAAATTCAAACAACCAAGAAGTTGTATTCGTAGATTCTTCGAATTGGTCTGCAGGAATGTATACCGTTGAGATTCATACTTCGAACAACGCTGTTGCAAGAAAGAAAATGTTAAAGAACTAATAGAGTTTCTTTATGAATAGAAAAGGCCCTAGAGATAGGGCCTTTTTTTTGTGGCAAGTATTTTTTATGCATTGGCGATAGCAACGCACATTTCAGAGTATTCTTCTGGAGTGAATTTCAATCTTTCCTTTTCAAAATTCATATCATGAATATGATTGATTGGAATTAAATGCATGTGTGCGTGAGGAACTTCCAATCCAATTACACTGACACCGATTTTCTTGCACGGAATAACTGTTTGGATTTTACGCGCGACTTCTTTGGCAAAAATATTTAATGCTTGAAGTTCTTCGTTTGGAAGATCAAAAATGTAATCTATTTCTTTTTTAGGAACCACTAAAGCATGACCTTTTGCTACTGGAAGAATATCCAAGAACGCTATAAAAAGCTCGTTCTCTGCTATTTTGTAGCAAGGGATTTCACCTTGAATAATTTTTGTGAATAGGGTAGGCATTATCTGTTGATGTCTAAGATTTCAAGTTGAAGTGTTCCAGCAGGAACTTGAACTTCAGCGATGTCGCCTACTTTCTTGCCTAGTAATCCTTTTCCAATGGGTGAGTCGATACTGATTTTCTTTTCTGCTAGGTTAGCTTCATTTTCAGCAACCAAGGTGTATTCAACTTCAGTATTGGTTTTGAGATTTTTCAATTTCACACGAGACAAAATAAAAACTTTGGAATTATCAATGTGAGAATCATCTATCAATCTGGCATTGGCAGCGAGGTCTTCCATTTTAGCAATACGCGCTTCAAGGTGGCCCTGTGCTTCTTTAGCAGCATCATATTCAGCATTTTCGCTGAGATCTCCTTTGTCCCTTGCTTCAGCAATTTGCTGACTAATTTTAGGACGCTCAACCATTTTGAGATTGTGAAGTTCGTCTTTCAATTTTTTTAGTCCTTCAGCTGTGTAGTATGCGATATGTGACATGTTGAATGGGTATTAAAATAAAGAAACCCCGCGAACGAGGTTTCTAAACAAATATAGTAAGAATATTATAGTGTAATGTGAATTCCCATGCTGTGAATTCCGTTGAATGGATTCGTTAAGCGATAAGAATAATCCAAACCGATAACGCTGCCGTTATCACCTGTAGGCAATTGAATGGTCATTCCACCTGTTGGTCCAGATAAAGCACTCTTAGCATTGTAAGTAGTGTTTGATCCAATGTCTTGTTGGTACCCGCCTCTTAATATAAGACGATTACGAAGATTGTATTCCAAACCTAGTGCAACTTGGTCTTTGCTGAATGAATTAGAAGTGTAAGCAGCATTTGCTGTTAACTTCATGCTATTCTTCATCAAGAAATCATAAGCAAAACCAACGTTTACCATTGATGGCATTTCATAAGGCTGTGAACGTTGCTCAACTGTAAGCGTGTTTCCACTTGCAGGGATAACAGCTGAAACGGTCATACCGTCACCTTTGTATCTCATAGGTGGACCAACATTACGAAGTGTAATACCAAAGCGAACGTTGTCTTTTTCTCCAGTTACATAGCGTATACCAGCATCGAAGGCAACCCCTTGAGAGCGGACATTGTATATAGCTTCGCTGATTAAGCGAACGGTTAGTCCACCGTAGATGCTGTTCGAGAATTCTTTCGCGAAGCTGATTCCGATGTTCGAATAGTTCACCGTAAAGCTTCCGATACCGCCTTCAGGAAGTGCTTCAGTTGTTCTTGCAATATCACCGAAGTTCATATTTACAACTGAAAGTCCGAAAGCACCTGATTTTCCAACCTTTTGTCCGAATGCCGCAGCATTCAATTGAATTCCTGTTCCAACGAAATATTGGGTGTTGGTGAAAAGTAATTCGGTTTTCTTGGTGAAGGCAAGACCAGCAACGTTTAAAAACACACTCTCAACTCCGGTAACAGAAGAGAGAGATGAGTTACCTAATCCAGAAGAACGAGCCCACGGATTCACAAGCAAGTGGCTAGCACCTGCTGATCCAGATCTGTCAGGATTACCCGCAAACATTGTAGCGGTAATTCCTAAAATCAGGGTTAATGATATAATTGATTTTTTCATGATCGTAAGTCGTTTTTCAATTAGAAGTTATTCAAGTCAACTGGACGCATAACGCCGAACCATTTCAAGATTTTCTCACCAATACCTGGCACGTCTACATGTATGATATAGGTTCCAGAAGCGATAGGAATGTTTCTTTCGTTTTTCAAGTCCCAATCCACGCTTGTGATTTTATCAGCCTTCTTGAATTGTCTGATTCTGTTTCCATTTAAATCATAGATAGTAATAGTACAGATATCAGGAAGATTGGTTACTTTAATGCGGTTGTCTAGCTTATTTGTTTCGTATGAACTGAAAGCATAATAAGGGTTAGGAACAACATTAATAATGTCCAGAACAGATGTTAATGTATTCGCATCGTTTAGTGTGGTAGCAATGTTCTTCGTAGAGAAGGTATAAATGTTTCTCCATTCGTTTATTGAACCAGCTGGAGTTGTGATATCAGGATTGTCGTATCTGTAGCTGTTGTATGGCTTCGCTACGCGAATGCTAATACGAACATCGTTAGGAATAATTCCTTCTTCAACTGACAATAGAGGGTGCTCTGGATTTACAAGTCCGCTACCTACCCATGTACAACCGCGGAATACTTTCTTCCAGTTTGAAGAGCTGATTGATGGATCAGACAACTTGCTGTGTAAGAATGCACCTTCGTCATATTTTGGACAAAGAGCTAAGCTAGAACTAGGACTTGTAGCTGAGTAATCTTCCCATTGAAGGTTTTTGAATACATAGATCCAGTGTTGTCCACCGAATAATGGTTGATTATTGTTAGTGTAGAGGCGAGTAGAAGGATTCCAGATCATGTCGCGACCGTTTTCTCCAACTAACCAACTGTCTTCACCGAAAGCCATATTCAATCTTTCTCCTGTACTCAAATCAATCGCATATCCTGGGAACCAACCCATACCGATAGGTGCAATTAAGTCACCTTCTGCTGCATTGTATCCTGCTTGTCCTGCCTTTCTTCCGTTTTTGTCAACAGAAGGGGCGCGACGCACTTTCATTTTTTCAGGATCAACTGAGTTATCACCGTCGTTGTCTTCAGCCAATGAAGGCGTGAATTGCATTTCCAATACAGGGCAACGCGTCCATTTTGATTTGTCTTTTGTGAAGACAACATCGATGTTGTTCAAACCTTTGATGTTTGATTTGCGTTGTTGATCCAATTGGTCTAGATCGCCTTTAAGTGCGTCTATTGTTGGAGCAACGTTGTTTACAATGATGGTTGCATCGTTTGGATCTAGAACAGTTCCAGATACCAAACAATAAGGTGACCATGTTCCGCCTGCAACGGCTTCGTATTGTTCATTTTCGTCGGTGAAAGGGAATCCTGAGCTTCCTTGCTCGTAGTCGTCATATAACGCTTCCGACAATGCTTGTGGATCAGTTCCTTCGGTTTTTACACTACCTGCACGAATCCAGTTTTGTTCAGAGAAACCTTCTGCATCACTGATACCAAGTAACCAAGGTTTAGAAGGATCTGCATAAGAAACAGAAGAAGAAAGGAGTTCTGTGTAGTGCTTTACTTCAGCACCATCAACTTGGTAGTCGTATTGACCCCAGCTAACAGAAAGTCCCCAATCAAGAATTACATCTTCACTTGAACTATTGAATTTCTTGTAGGTTCCGTATATGGTACCATTATCCAAGTTTTCTAATTCCCAGTACATACTGTCAGGAGTATCTTCTCCGAATTCAGTTGTTTTAAGGCGAAGTTCAAAGTCAGCTGAAGGAACACGCAGTGGATCTACAACTTTAACTTTAACTGGTCCTTTACCAGGAGCATAGGTTAATTCGCTGATGTTGTTGTTCGCAAGAATAATTGCTTCGGTTTCAGAACCTAACAACAAATCGTTGCTTCCGTTTCCTTTTCCTTCGATACGTGTCAATGGAACACCATCGCCGTAATTTGAATTTTGAATGGTACCACCTAATTCTGGTGAAGGAATATGCGGAATTGCAGAGATCTTCTGAATCTCACCAATAGCGCTCTTTCTTGAAGAAAGGAATGCCTCATCTTGACCTTTTTCTAGAGAGATATCGTATTGAGAGTAGTTGTTGTACCCGTATGCGATAACCATGAAGTAGTAAGTCTTATGATTGATCAATGCGTTATTGCCAGTCGCAAATGCATCTGTTTTTACTTGGAATGAA
>JBJOPP010000290.1:0-4614 GCA_046050685.1 Bacteroidota bacterium | reverse complement strand
CTTCAGGGAAAAGTGATGATTGTAACTTCGGAGTTGAAGCGAGGAACCATTGATTCAACGATCGCAAGTCTATGACACTTTGACTTCCTTCGAAATCATCTACGTAAGCATTACCGTCCTTCGAGATAGCACGTGAGTGACCAGGGAAAATTTTTGCAGCTTCAAGGTTGAACGTAACGGTAGATTTTTCTTTGGTTTGTATTCCTGGTATGCGATCTATCCATTTCGTAATAATTGGAACTTCCTTCTGAAAATTCATATCGAATCCAATCATACCGTTGTTCACCGGGTCGTCTCCCGCATTTACTTTTTGGGTAAGTGGACGTTCCTTCAAATTCATAAACGTTGCACCCATGGCGAGGTTGTCCGAAAATTTATAATCGAATCGACTTCCCAATAAAGTCTTGTATTGGAGATTGAACATGGAGTTACTTTCCACGGAAACTTTAATCGGTTGACCCGAACTCATGATGCTTTCGTTCAGAATGGTAACCTTTCCTAAGTTGTAGTTCACTGTGAAGTCGGTTCCTTCAACAAGTCTCATTCCACCTGCTGTTACTGTAACAGCACCTTGCGGAATATTCAACGCATTCAATGAAATTTCTGACCCAGAAGCGCTTTGATATTCTCCTTTGATTCGGAAGCGATTCAATTGCGGGAATCCGATCTGAGCGGCCGTTTTCGTAGAATCATACAACGCCTGGAAAACAACTTGGGAAACAACTTGGGCAGCTTGGGGGGTGTTTCCCAAACCTGCGTAGATCTTGTCAGAGAGATGCGAACCAAAAGGTTCAATCACAGGAAAGAATACACGTCCGGAAGAAGCGTCTATCAATCCACCCGCTGTAGATGCATTTGGAACGAAGTCAAAAAATCCATCACTACCAGGCATTTGCTGCGCATCTATTTTATCCAGATTCATCACCTGAAGAAGAAGCGTTCCGCTAAGTGGCTCGCGAGGAATATAATTCATGTTTACCCCTGTTGCAGGGTTGTTGTACCACACTTCAAGACGAAACTTATCAGGAGAAATTCCAAACGACTCTAAATTGTAGACGTTCTTCATCATGTTCTTCCACAAAGGCGACGGATCACCGTTTGTAAGCTTCACTAAAGTGATAGAAGACTTCAACATCTTTAACATTAAAGCTTGCGGTGCTGCAATTCCGTCTTGTGAAAGCGTACCAACTTGATAGGTTTGACCATTTAAAGTATACTCATAAGACACCGCTAAAACTTCGGCGTTATTCAATGATTGCTTCAAGGAAATGAAACCCAAACGAGAGTTGTACGTGTACTCAGAAGGCGTTAATTTTCTTGCATTACCTACTCTTTCGTAATGAATACCTTGGCGCATTCCATACCCCAGAGATTGAATGGCAGCGTTAGCGTTTGAAAAATCTAGAATGTTTTGGTTATTCGAAACAACGTTATAAAGGTTGTTGTTTTCGTTATCTGGGTTTTGAAGTTGACCCGGATTGAAAAGTGTTGAGTTGTTGTAATCCGTGGCCAGATACTGTGAGTTTTCCCCCAAATCAGTAAATGCCAAAATATTCCGAACGTCTTGCGTATTGGCCTGTTGGTTTACCACCCAAACCTCAATTCGGGTAATGTTCACTCCACTATTTACAACAGGAAGAGCAGCCAACGCATTGTCGTAATTGTCTCTAAAATAACCTGAAAGGAAATAGTGTCTATTCGCTTCGTAGTTATCGCCTGAGATATCGAACCTTGTTGTCTGCGCGCCACCTTGCACGGTTATTTCCTTTCGCTCACCTTTTTGTTGGGTTAAGATGGTCGTGTTTTTTAGCTTGCCCCACTGGGTCTCAATTTTCGCTCCGAATAAACCAAGACTACCAGGCATTAGCGTTCCTGTTAAAGGAAGTGCAACTGTCCCCAATTCAATCTTGCGCATGACTTGATCTTCATCTCCGGTGTATTCCACCTTCATGTTGTTCTCAAATTCAAAGGTGCTCTCTGTATTGTAATTTACCTTTAACTTCATCTTGGTACCAATGTTACCGATGACATTCATTTGAATTTTCTGATCGAAGTTGAAGTTGGTGTTTTTACGTTGACGCTCTGGAATACGAGGGTTTTCAGTACGTTGAGAGTTCAAACCGAATGTTAATTCGGCTGAACCTTGTGGTCGAATTTCAATTTCATTCGAGCCGAAAATATGTTCAAAATTATCTCCGCCGACTTTAATTACAGGTGCAAATTCTTTGTTTGCAGCTGCTTTATCGTCTTTGATTTTGTTCCAATACTTCGTTACATTTTTGTCTAATTGGAAGTCTAAAAAGTCTTCCATATCCATCGTAGTTGGTCTGCGGTAATCGAACTTATCGCCGACCTTTTGAACAACCTCGTATCTTCCTGTAGCGGGGTTGTATTCTACCGAATAGTGAATGTTTGTTGGAAGAGGAATTTCAATACCGCTTCCTCCTTCGCTTGGAGCTGGGCTATCATTGTTCGGCCATATTGGAGTTACAGTATCCGGTGCGAAAACAAAATTATGATTCGACTTTGCAATTACGCGCGTCTCAACCGAAGTATTCGCCCAAGCCAACCACCCAGAAACACAAAGGGCCATTACGAAAATGGCTCTTGAAAGGAGGCGTAGGGCAATTTCTTTCACGGTTGTTATATCTGTTTCAACACTTGCTTAATAAGATCTTCCAATGGCAATTCGCCATTCGTCAATAAGATCTTATCTAACATTTTTTCAGTTTTGGTTTTGTCTAGGCCCAGTTGGGACAGTGCCACTAACGCATCTTGTCGAACGGTATTGTGCACCCCACCAATTTTTTCAATGATAGCTCCATCGATCTTTCCAACTTTATTGTGAAGATCAACTAAAATGCGTTCGGCTGTTTTTTCACCAATTCCCTTAATTCGTTTCAAAGAAGGAAGGTCTTTGCTAGCGATTACCTGAATTAACTCGTTCACATTCAAACTCGAAAGTACCATTCGAGCGGTGTTCGGCCCTACACCACTTACACTTGTCAATTTCTTAAACAATTCTTTTTCCTGATCGGAATAGAAACCATAAAGCACCAATGAAAAGTCGTTTCCATTGACGTGAAGGTGCGTGTAAAGCATAACCGTTCCGTTATTTGGAAGGGCTGAATAAGTGGCCAAACTAATGTTCAGAAAATAACCCACCCCGTTGCAATCGATAACGGCATGCACCGGTGATTTCTCAATGAGTTGTCCTGTTAATGAGTAGAGCATATTATCTGTTTAAGGTACCTTTAGCCTGTGCGTCAACCACTGCAACACGAACCATATTCACGATTTCGCGCACAGAGCAACCCATTTGCAAGATATGATAACTGCGTTTCATTCCCAATAAAATCGGACCTATTACTTCCATTCCAGCAACTTCTTGAAGAATTTTATAGCTAATATTTCCGGAAGAAAGATTTGGGAAAATGAGCGTATTTACTTTTGAATCGGCCAATTTCGAAAAAGGAAAATTCTCTTTTCTCATTTCAGGATTCAAGGCAAAATTGGCTTGAATTTCACCATCGACTATTAAATGTGGATGGTTCTGATGTAAAAGTGCAACTGCCTTTGCTACTTTCTCTGGATCGGAACCGTGAGAAGAGCCAAAATTCGAATAGCTTAACATGGCCATTCTTGGAGCAATTTTCATTTTAGTTACCGCATCGGCAACCAACAATGTGATATCAACTAATTGTTCTGCCGTCGGATCTCTGTTTACCGTTGTGTCTGCGAAAAACATGGGTCCTTTTGGAGTTTGAACGATATACATTCCGCATACCGTCTTCACATCCTTTGCTGTTCCTATGGTCTCCAAACCTGGACGAATAACTTTAGCATAGTTTCGAGTCATACCCGAAATCATGGCATCAGCTGCGCCTGTTTCCACCATCATTGCACCAAAATAATTTCGTTCGCGCATGATGCGTGAAGCCTCTGTTTTGGTAATGCCCTTGCGCATTCTCTTTTGATAGAAGAACTCGCCATATTTCTCACGTTCGGCTCTATGTGATTCCAAACGTGGATCTATAATTTCAACATCGGCAAGATCTAAATCGAATTCACGAATAAGTTCACGAATTTTCTCTTCCTGTCCCAATAAAATTGGAATAGCGATTCCATCGTCCTTCGCTTGCTCTGCTGCCTTTAGGATTTTCGGATTGTCTCCTTCAGCAAATACTACGCGTTTCTTATCTTTTCTTGCTCTTTCTGAAATACCTCTTGTGAGAGCATTGTCGCGTCCCATTCGGCCAAGTAACTCACTTGCATAGGCGTCCCAATCGGTGATTGGATTCTTCGCCACTCCACTTTCAATTGCAGCTTTTGCAACTGCAGTAGAAACAGCAACCAACAAGCGCGGATCATTTGGTTTTGGAATAATGTAATCCTTTCCAAAAGACAGGCTCGTGATATGATAGGCTTCCATTACTTCCTCAGGAACGGTAGACTTTGCTAAATCTGCCAAAGCTTTAACTGCAGCAAGTTTCATGGCATCATTAATCTTCGTAGCGCGAACATCCAAAGCACCTCTGAAAATGAACGGAAATCCGAGTACGTTATTCACTTGATTCGGATGATCGCTTCTACCCGTTGCCATAATAACATCTG
>JBJOPP010000289.1:0-4867 GCA_046050685.1 Bacteroidota bacterium | reverse complement strand
CTTAACAAGAGCTTCCAATTCTTTTTCTTCTTCGCTTCCTTTTGGATATTTCTTTTGTAACTCATCCATTTTAGGCTCATACTCTTTTTGAAGAGCTTCGATTTTAGCAGTGTCGTTAGACTTTTGTGCTTCAACCATTTTGTTCATCATGTCACAGATAGTTTCTGCGTCAGACTTTACACCACCGCAAGATGCCATGAACATTGCAAGAGCAACTGCTGGGATCATTAATTTTTTCATAAGAATAATTTTAGTTTTCACGAATATAAAAAGATTTGTTTCCTAGAAAAGTTTTTTCCCTTCAATAATTCGCTCAATGTTAAAAAGTGAATTACTTTGTTGAAAGACCACAGTAAATTTTCGTTTTGAAAGACTCGTATTCACTGAGATTTGTGAAATAAAGATTGAAAATGATGAATCGTTCCGATATAGATTTTTTTGAATTGACCATTGGTCAAGAATTTGTTTTTATCGATGATGAAACACGATTGAAATATGGAAAGGATGAAACAGAGAACCTGAGCTTTCCAGCAGATGTAGTTCTAAAACCGGGCAATAAGGAAGAGATTGCTCTTATTTTAAAGCATTGCAATTCAAACCACATTCCTGTTACCGCCATTGGAGCACAAACCGGTTTAAGCGGTGGTGCACTGTGTGTTCGAAAAGGTGTTGCGCTTTCTATGGAACGCTTCAATAAAATTTTGAAAATAGATATTGAAAACGGACAGGTGCATACTGAGCCCGCTGTTATTACGCAAGTTCTTCAAGAAGAATGTGCCAAGCAAGGTTTGTACTACGCACCAGATCCTGCAAGCAGAGGTAGTTGTTGGATAGGTGGAAATCTGGCCGAAAACAGTGGTGGTCCACACGCTGTGAAATACGGAGTAACAAAAGACTTCGTATTAAATCTGGAAGTGGTATTGGCAAATGGAGAGATTATTTGGACCGGAGCCAACACGTTAAAGAATTCAACAGGATATAATCTCACTCAATTGATGGTTGGAAGTGAAGGAACGCTTGGTATCATTACGAAAGCTGTTTTGAAATTACTTCCATTGCCAAAACACAATTTGCTTTTATTAGCTCCTTTCGCTTCTGCGGAAAAAGCTTGTGAAGCTGTTAGTGCGGTTTTCCGTGCAGGTATTACGCCAAGTGCAATGGAATTCATGGAGCGAGAAGCCATTGAATACACCCTTCAGTTCGTTCCAGATGCACAAGTGAATTTAGAAGGTGTTGAAGCACATTTGTTAATTGAAGTAGACGGATCCAATGTGGAATCGCTCATGCTCGATTGCGAAACCATTTCAAATGTTCTTATGGAACACGATTGCGGTGAAATATTGTTTGCGGAAGATCACAATCAAAAGGAAGCTTTGTGGAAGGTGCGTAGAAAAGTAGGCGAGGCCGTTAAATCACATTCCATATACAAGGAAGAAGACACTGTTGTTCCTCGTTTCGAACTTCCGAAATTACTTCGAGAAGTTAAAGCTATTGGAAGGAAATACGGATTTCGTTCAGTTTGCTACGGCCATGCTGGAGATGGTAATCTGCACATTAACATTCTGAAAGATGAAATGTCAGACGATCAATGGAACACCACACTTCCTCAAGCCATTCGTGAAATATTTGAACTAACCGTTTCGCTTGGTGGTACACTCAGCGGTGAACACGGAATAGGTTGGGTGCAAAAAAATTATATGGACATTGCCTTCAATGAAGTGCAATTGAACCTCATGAAGAAAATAAAAGAAGCGTTCGACCCAAATGGAATACTCAATCCCGGAAAAATTTTCCCAGATTGATTTTCATTATTTAATCAATAAACGCTTGGTAATTCTTCCAACTTGAATCGTATAAATTCCAGATGAAAGATCTCCAACTGAAAGTGTATGCACTCCTGGCTGATTGAA
Organism: Bacteroidota bacterium; assembly: GCA_046050685.1. Lineage (GTDB taxonomy): Bacteria > Bacteroidota > Bacteroidia > Flavobacteriales_D > Sanyastnellaceae > CAIZGX01. Next base: position 2,957 of record JBJOPP010000289.1, on the reverse strand, counting down.
GGCTGAAGTCAATACCAATTGTCCGGTTGAATTATAAACCGAAACCAAACTTTTTCCCGATTGGAAGTTTTGAATGAAGACTTCATTCTCTGCAGGGTTGGGATATACGATAAACTCACGTTCCGCAATTTCATTCACACCAGCTGGAATCCATTGGAAATCTTCAGCTGTTGAAGAAGCTGAAGAACCGCAACCGTTTATAGAAGAGACTCTCCAAGAATAGGTTTTTCCTTCGATAAATGAAAAGTTAGCTGGTAGCACAACGAAGTTTGATGTGACGGTCGAACTGTACAATACGGTTCCAAATGTTGCATCGTTTTCCGCCAATTCGAATAAATAAGAAGTTGCACCTGGCATGGCTGTCCAATTGAATTGGTAATCCATTGCGTTGTATTGAATTGTAGGAGGAACCGACAACAAAACAGGAGCGGGTGGAGGAGAACCTATGGTTATAGAAAAGAATAAATCATAAGATTCGCCAAATGTTGTTATCAATTGAAGTGTGCAATTGTAGTTTCCTGTTGGAACCGTTCCCAAATCTGAAATAACAATGTTGTGACTCCCTGTTGCACCAATGTTCACACCACTGAAAACAGGAAAACCGGGTATGCCGGTAATATTCGCGGTTAACGGAAATTGTAAGTCTGCATTTATTTTAAGTTGAAGTGTATCTGCTGACTGTCCGCAAGCAACTAAATTTTTGCTTTGCAAATAGAGTAGAGTAGGACGAAGAACGAAGAATCCATCGTACATGCTTGTGGCTAAATTTACTCCACTTGGTAAATATGGATAATTGCTCCATGTTCCGCTGAATTGAGGAAGGTCGTTGGTTGGAAATAAATCGAAATAACCAACTTCATTCAATACCCCTGTGCTCACGCGTGAAGCATCTAAAATGCGAACACCGCTGCGGTAATTGCTTTCATAAACAAACTGATCTTTTACATAAAGATTATGATCTATTGAAGTGCTAGAGCCTAGATAATAATTCATGTATACAATATTATCTAGATCTGTAAAATCGAAAATATGCGTCCGCGTTGTTGTTCCCAAGTTCTGCTCGTCTAACTCATCGTCTACTAAATAATGAGCCATGTCCTTGGTGAACCAACCTTGGTGCGTGTAGCCTCTTTCAGGATACTCGTAATTATCTAAAAATAAAATATCTGTCGGATCAGTGACATTCAAAGTAACAACTCCCCATCCGCTATTTCCATTGCAGGCAACAACGATAACATCACCCTGATGATTGGTATCTGGACCATTGTACGTTAAGATTGTTCCGTCGTGGGTGTATCCGGCATCCTGATATCCACCTACAAGAATGGGTTGAAGCGGATTTGAAATATCAACTAAATGAGGACCTCCGTTGAAAGTGTCAGATCCCATAGCCATTAACATTTTACTAACGGGATCAATAGCTATTGTATGTGAGTGTCCAAATCCACCATAATATGCTGTTTCAATAAATGAAGTTGGAGTTGTCACATTATCCAGTTGCAATAAGTCAAAAACTTGAAGTCCATGTCCGCTTGCTTCACTTCCAACAAAACAATAGTGGTCCATAGTCTCAACATCTCTCCATAAACTATTGGTCGTATGTGTTGGAAGCGTTCCTAAATAAATTGGTGATTCGGGATTTGAAATATCTACAAATGCCAACCCATTAGAAACCCCTACTAACGCATATTCTTTAGCTGTAACTGGACTTACCCATCCCCAAATATCGCTAGTGTTGTCTGTGTTCGGATTAGCTCCAATATCTGCAAGAGACATGTAAGATAGAAGATCCACGTTATCACAAGGATAAATCCCTGCCATTCCGCTCACGCAAGGTTGAGCGAAAGAAGCCGTTGAAATCAAAACAAAAACAAACAAGTACAAGTTCTTCATAGTGGTAAGTTATTATATGCAAGGTAAAAACAAAAAGCTCGGCAATCGCCGAGCTTTTCAATATAATTACAATCGAAAGGGATTTTTAATTCGCCTTTGCGTGCTTAACGCTGTAGTACGTTACGTAAAAATATCCAATGGTTAACATCAAGTGGAAAGGCATCAATCCAAAATCAGTCAATCGTGTTGCGCCATCTTTTTCAGAGAATCTCAAAATAAATGGCCAAACCAATCCACTAGCGAAATACAACAACAAGATAAATTCAAGAATAGTTAATGGTGAAATCTTCGGTGCACGGTATTTCTTATCTGTCCATGTACCTTTTTTACCCGTACTAATCGCAAACTTCGGTGTGCGCACAAAAGCCGATTTCTTTCCAGTTAATCCTTCAATTACCGCCACAGCATTGTGTAACGAAAGTCCCATAGATACTGCTAAGAACAGCGGGAAATCAATAACAAAGCGTCCGAACTTTTGGAAGAAAGGCATTGGCGGACGAGAAACCCAATAGAAGAACCCTAGAATGAAAAAACTCACCAAGAATGCCGATGCAACCGCAAAATAAATAGAATAGTCATTCAAATGCTCTCCACGGAAAGTATGCCATCCATCGAAATAATGCTTAATGAATAACATAGGCATACTCAATATTGAGGTTCCTAAAATGCTCAAGAATACAACAGAATTCATCAAGTGGAAACTGGCGTGTACCTTATGTCCAAAGCCCATATCCTTCGCGCGTAATACTTTACCTAAGTTCTTACGCGTGCATTCTGCAGCACCTTTGGTCCAACGGAATTGTTGCGCTTTCAAGGCGTTCATTTCAGCTGGAAGCTCTGATGGTGATCCAATAGCAGGAAGGTAAATGAAATTCCATCCAACCAATTGAGCGCGGTAGCTAAGATCTAAGTCTTCAGTGATGGTGTCACTCTGCCATCCACCTGCATCATAAATAGCTTCTTTTCTCCAAACACCAGCAGTTCCGTTGAAGTTGATGTAATGACTTGAGTAGTTACGTCCAATTTGCTCAACGGTGAAGTGTGCATCTAAGCCGAAAGCTTGC
>JBJOPP010000288.1:0-3962 GCA_046050685.1 Bacteroidota bacterium | reverse complement strand
CGCGGAGCATCTCGAAAACCTTATTCAGCAAGGGTACAAAGCACACATTGTTGCAGGACAATCGAAACAGTTGGAACGCCTCGATCAAATTTTTCAAGACAAGAAAAAAGACATCGCATACATTCAAGAAATTCTCGAAATAAGCGAAGGCTTCGTAGATCAAAATAAAAAAATTCTCTACTACACCGATCACCAAATCTTCCAACGATACCATCGCTTCAAACTGAAGGAAGGATTCAAGAAGAACAAAGAAGCACTCACACTGAAAGAAATTCTCGCCCTTCAACCAGGCGACTACGTTGTGCATATTGATCACGGAGTAGGCCAATTCAGTGGCTTGCAGAAGATCGATGTGAATGGAAAAGAGCAAGAAGCCATTCGGCTTACTTACAAAGGCGGAGATATTTTATACGTGAGTATTCACTCTTTGCATCGCATTAGCAAGTTTACGGGGAAGGAAGGCACTGCCCCTTCCATGGACAAACTCGGAAGCAACGCTTGGCAAAACTTGAAGCGTAAAACAAAAACGAAGGTGAAAGAAATTGCCTTCGATTTGATAAAGCTTTATGCGAAAAGAAAGTCAACAAAGGGATTCGCCTTTCAACCCGATACATACATGCAAACAGAGTTGGAAGCGTCTTTCATGTACGAAGACACTCCCGATCAATACAAAGCCTCTGTTGCGGTGAAGGAAGACATGGAAGCACCCTTTCCAATGGACAGACTTGTCTGTGGAGATGTTGGATTCGGAAAAACGGAGATCGCCATTCGCGCGGCATGCAAAGCCGTTGCAGATGGAAAGCAAGTGGCTGTGCTCGTTCCAACCACCATTCTTTCCATTCAACATTACAAGAGTTTTAAATCGCGATTGAAAGATTTCCCGGTGACCATCGAATACATCAATCGTTTCAAAACAGCGAAGCAAAATTCGGAGACATTGGAACGTGTGAAAAATGGAAAAGTTGACATCCTGATAGGTACCCACGCCATTCTCGGAAAACGTGTTGTCTTCAACGACTTGGGATTGATGGTTATTGACGAAGAACAAAAATTCGGTGTTGCGGCGAAAGACAAATTGAAGACACTTCGTGCGAACGTAGATGCCCTTACGCTTACTGCCACGCCTATTCCACGCACCTTGCAATTCTCGCTCATGGGTGCGCGTGACTTGAGTATTATTCAAACCCCTCCACCGAATCGTGTTCCCATTCGCACCGAATTAATTCCATTCGGAGAAGAGATTGTTCGCGATGCCATTAGTTACGAAGTGCAACGAGGCGGTCAAGTATTTTTCGTTCACAATCGCGTACAAAATCTGCGCGAAATGGCAGGATTGATTCAACGTGTTTGTCCAGATGTTCGAATTGGTATTGGTCACGGACAACTGAGCGGAGAAGACTTGGAAGAGGTGATGAATAAATTCATTGAAGGAGAATTCGATGTGTTGGTTTCTACTTCTATTGTTGAAAGTGGCATTGACATTCCGAATGCAAATACGATTATCATCAACGACGCGCATCACTTCGGAATGAGTGATTTGCACCAATTGCGCGGACGCGTGGGTCGCAATAACAAGCAAGCGTTTTGCTATTTGTTGAGTCCGCCGACACATATGCTAACAGACGATGCCAAGAAGCGATTAACGGCCATTGAGCAATTCTCTGACCTTGGATCGGGCATGCACATTGCCATGCGTGACTTAGACATTCGCGGAGCAGGAAATTTGTTGGGTGGTGAACAAAGCGGATTCATTAATGAATTGGGATTCGAAACCTATCAGAAAATTTTAGATGAAGCGCTACAAGAATTGAAGCAAGAGCATTTCCAAGAGTTGTATGAAGAGGAAATGAAAAAGAGCACTTCTTTCGTGAAGGACACTGCACTTGAAACCGACTTTGAATTGCTCATTCCGGACGAGTATGTTGGAAATATTTCCGAGCGTATTGCCTTGTACAAGGCACTCGACGACATGGAGCACGAAGAAGAAATTCAAAAGTTCTCGAAGGATCTCGAAGACCGATTTGGTCCTATTCCGAAGCCTGTTATTCAATTGATTGATACCATGCGTTTGCGTTGGAAAGCGAGAGAAATTGGATTCGAAAAGCTGGTGTTGAAGAGCGGTAAAATGATCGGATATTTCATTTCGAAACAAGACTCACCGTTCTATCAAAGCGAAGCATTCACGCGCATCTTGAACTTCATTAAACTCAATCCAGTTGCTGGAAAAATGTATGAGAAAGACGACACCCTTCGCATTGCATTTCCAGATGTAACCAACATGGACAAAGCCAATCGATTGTTGAACGCCTTAAGCGAAGGTTCTAAATTGTAATCAAGCCCACTATTATCGTAAATTTGCACACTTTCAAAAACTATTATGACATCACCAAGAGTTCGTGTTCGTTTCGCTCCAAGTCCCACAGGCCCTTTGCACATGGGTGGAGTTCGTACAGCTTTATACAACTATCTTTTCGCTAAGAAACACGGCGGAGATTTTTTAATTCGTATTGAAGACACCGATCAGACGCGCTACGTTCCAGGTGCTGAGCAGTATATATTAGATTCATTGAAGTGGTGCGGCATTGAGCCCACCGAAGGTGTTGGTTACGGTGGAAAACACGAGCCTTACCGTCAGAGCGAAAGAAAGCCCATGTACAAAGCGTATGCTTTGGATTTGATTGAAAAAGGTTGGGCGTATTACGCATTCGATACCCCTGAAGAATTAGACAACATTCGCAAGCAAGCCGAATTGGCGAAGATGCCGAACTGGCAATACAATAGCATTTCGCGCATGACCATGAAGAACTCTCTGACTCTTCCGGCGGACGAAGTAGCTGCTCGATTGGAAAAAGGAGATCCGTTCGTGGTGCGTTTCAAAATGCCCCGCAACGAGGAAGTTCGCTTCCAAGATATTATTCGCGGATGGGTGGTGTTCTCTACAAACGAACTCGATGACAAAGTGCTTTACAAGTCAGACGGAATGCCAACGTATCACTTGGCGAATATTGTAGACGACCACACCATGGAGATTAGCCACGTCATTCGTGGAGAAGAGTGGTTACCCTCTGCACCGTTACACGTAATGATGTATCGAGCCTTTGGCTGGGAAGCACCGTTGTTCGCGCACTTGCCGTTGATTTTGAAACCTGATGGAAATGGCAAATTAAGCAAGCGCGACGGAGACCGTTTAGGATTTCCAGTATTCCCGCTGCAATGGACAGATCCTGAAACCGGAAATATTTCAAGCGGATACCGCGAAAGTGGATACCTTCCAAAAGCCTTCATTAACATGTTGCTTTTGTTGGGATGGGCACCTAGCAACAACCAAGAGATTTTTACTTTGGATGAAATGGTTGAAGCCTTCACCATTGAGCGTGTTGGAAAATCGGGTTCGAAATTCGATCCAGAAAAAACGAAGTGGTTCAATCAACAATACATGCGAAACACACCGCGTGCTGAGCTGGCAGACATGATTATGCCTTCAGTTATTGAAAAAGGATACGACGTTGACAAAGCATACGTTGAAGGTGTTATTGAGCTTATGCTTGAGCGCGCAATCTTCCCGAAAGATTTGTTAGACGGAGAATATTTATTCTTGGATCCAACGAAATACGATGAAGACGCCGTTGCTAAAAAATGGAAAGTTGGAGAGTCTGCTGCTATACTTCAGAAGTGGGCTGCTGTTCTTGAAACACTAGAGCCATTCACAGTTGAAACCATTGATGCAGCCATGAAGCAATTCTTAGCAGATAACAGCTTAGGAATGGGAGCAGTAATGCCATTGTTCAGACTTGCATTAACAGGAGTTCTTACAGGACCTGGGGCATCGCACGTTGCGGCGTTGGTTGGAAAAGAGTTTGTGATGCCACGCATTCAAAAATGCATTGATACTTTAGGTTAAATGAAAATTCAATTGAACAACATACAGGTTCGTGCGCACCACGGATGCTGGAAAGAAGAGG
>JBJOPP010000287.1:0-4391 GCA_046050685.1 Bacteroidota bacterium | reverse complement strand
TCCTTCTCCATATTTAGAAATCTTCTCTAAATTTTCTTTCGCGAATTTACTTCCTTTTACCACAATGACTGTGGTGTGAATTTTACGTTTGTTCGCTAATCGAACCAATTTCTCGATGCGCTTTTCATCTTCCGGTTTGAATGCTCCGTCTGTGATGACATACAGTTGATTGTTTCCAGCTTCAATTTTCGATTTGCGCAACATGCGAAACGCTGCGTTGAATCCTGCTGTTCCGCTGGTTTGTCCGTTCGGCTTTTTTCCTTCCAACAATAATCCCAAGTCGCTCACTTCATTTCCGTTGGTGGTGTTCAACAGTACTTTCGCTTTTTCAGAATAAGTGATTACAGAAAGTTGGTCGGTTGCGCGCATAACCCCGGATAGCGATGAAAGCGCTTGTTGCGTCAACGGCCATTTGTCTCCTTGCGCCATAGATCCCGAAATGTCAATCAAGAAAGAAATGTTATTCGGAACGAAGTCTTTTTCGTCGAACGTACTATTCGGAATCGGTTCTGTAATAACCACCGTTGGAATAGAATCGACAGGAACAATTTCAACAGGAGGAAGGACAACTTCTTTTTTCTCCAATTCGAAAACGAATCGATGATTGTGCAAGTTTACTTGTGTGGTGAGCGATGCGCCCGAGTATCCTGACTTTCCTGCATAGAGCGTGTAGTAGCCGATAGGAATTGCGGCATTCACTTCACCGTCTTTGTTTGTCTTTTTTGTAAGTTGAAGAATACGCTCTTCAATCACTTCAACATCGGCATCTTTAATGGGTTTGCGTGTTGCTTTATCAATGACTAATACATCGAGTGAAAATTCACCGCAGCATTGTGTCGGTTTTTCGTTGAAGTGTGGACACGGAAGATCTTCTGTGAGGTTTACGTATGTGACTTCAGCGTTAATGGTCAGCGAGGAAGAAACACTTTGCGAAGCGAAATAGATTGGAACAACCTCTTTGAATTTTCCTGTTTTTCTCGGATTGAATTTGATGCGAATGACCAAGCTGTCTCCGGGCTGCACGTCTTTGGTAGAATACAATACCTGAAAATTCGGAGAGAAGTCTGCACGCAACAGGTGATCTGTTTTTGTTCCTTCATTCCAAACAACAATATCTGTCACGCGTTCGGTGTACTTCGTAAATACGCCGTAGTTCACGCTTTGCTCGCTCCATCGCAATTGTGCGCTGGCATTGAAACACAAGAGCGTGCAAAAAAGGAAGAAAATTTTATTTGTGTTGAAGTAATGCATCGGCCAATTTTCGATCATTCGCGAGTCGTGGAATTTTATTCTGACCTCCTAGTTTTCCTTGCGATTTCATGTATGCATTGAATGCTCCGTTTTTTACAGATGTAATTTTCAGCTTTTGTAAAACGCTTCCAACAATGAGGTCTTTGTAGTAAACATTTTGCTCTTGCATTTTATTGTCTAGCAAAGTTTGAAGTGCATTCAAATCAGGAACATCACCGTTGAACTCTATTATCCATTCGTGGTAGGGAAGGCCCTCTGTCGGCTGCACCTGTGGCGCAACGTGGAATTCATTCACCGAAAAATGAAGTTGTGTTAAGGCGTGAGACATGGCTCTGTCCACTTCTTCACCAATCACATGTTCTCCGAACGCACTGGTGAAATGCTTGATTCTTCCAGTGACTAAAATGCGATACGGATTTAACGAAACAAACTTCACTGTATCTCCAATGCTATATCCCCAAAGCCCAGCGTTGTTGCTTAAGATAAGCGCGTAATTCACGCCCAACTCCACTTCATGAAGAGCATAACGCTTCGGATTTTCCGAGAAGTATTCTTCTGCTTTGATGAATTCAAAATAGATCCCGCTGTTTACGTTTAAGCGCAAACCTTCTGCTTGCTGAGAGTCTTGATAGGCGAGGAATCCTTCGCTAGCCGGATACAATTCTATGGTTGGAATTTCTTCGCCAATGAGTTCTGCAAATCGCGATTTATAAGGAGCGAAATTCACTCCACCGAAAACGAACAATTCGAAATTCGGAAAAATTTCTTTGATGGTTTGCTTACCTGTTTTTTCAAGCAGCAATTCGAAATACATCTGCACCCAACTCGGTATTCCAGAGATGAGACGCATGTCTTGCTTGCATGTCTCTTCAACAATGCGATTGATCTTCGTCTCCCAATCTTCAATGCAATTGGTAGCGTAGGAAGGCATGCGATTTTTTTGCAAATAGGCGGGCACATGGTTGGCCACAATACCGGAAAGTCTTCCATATGGAATGCCCGAATCGAGTCTACTTAATTCAGGACTTCCTTGAAGGAAGATCATCTTTCCATCTACGAATTTCGATTGACCTGTTTCACCAATGTAGTTCAACAGTGCATTTCGGGCGGAACCAATGTGGTTAGGCAAAGATGCTTGAGTAAGTGGAATGAATTTCGTTCCGCTGGTAGTGCCCGAAGTCTTGCAAAAATATTTCGGCATGCCTGGCCAAAGCACAGAGAGTTCTCCTGCTTTTGCACGCTCCATGTACGGCACCAATTCCTCGTAATCGCGAACAGGAACAGCTTGTGTCCATTCGGTGTGATTCGAAATATTCTTGAACTGATGATCGTTTCCGAATGCCGTGTTGTGTGCCTCGTGCAACAAATTTCTCAGCACTTTTTGCTGCAATTCTTGCGCATGATCGTTTTCATTCAGCAACGATTTCCGAACGCGTTTTCCGAGCCAAAGACTGGCGCTTGACTTGATAGACATACGTTATTGCTTAATGAAAATTTGCGAGGAAGTGCGGTTCGATTCAGTAACACGAATGGTATACATGCCACTTGAAAAATCTGCGATGTTCATTTCGATTTTCCCACTTAATGCTGCGGACTTTTCTGAAAGGAGAGGTCTCCCTGTTCCGTCGAACAATTCGATAATGGCCGATTCATTTCCACTTAAAACAATGGAAATGGACTCGTTCGCCGGATTTGGAAAACACTGGAACGAGCTACCGAATGATTGTTCGGTTATCTCTGATACAACTCCGAAATTCATGCGAATCATGGGTGTTCGGGTGAGGTAGAATAAGTCTGTATTTGAATTGTTGAAGCGAACCCACGCGCTTAAGTCTTCTGACTTTCCAGAAAGTCCAATTACTGCTTGAAAGGCACTGCTGGAAGAGCCAACGGCAACGAGATAGAGTCCTTGCGACAAGAACACAGGAGAATCGAACGAGAGAACTTTCATGCTAGCATCACCGAATGCGTTTATGTCGGCCGCAGTAATTGCGAAGTCTTGTGTGGAAGCTATAGCGCCGCCAATACCTGTTGAAAGTGAGAAAGGGAAAATAGTTGCGTAAACAGATGAAGGAAGCGTGGTCCCTTCACCAATAGCAACGCTCACGCTGTGCAATGGCTGTCCAGATGGAAGTAAATACACCGCTCCCATTTCGAATGGCGCGTCTGCGTATGCTTCTGACGGGAGGAACATGGAGCCTAAATTGTTTTCGTCTCGAGCGTATGTCACAGGGGTTACAGCGAAGTGCAGCGTGTCGAAATGATTGTCAATGTTCTCATCGATTTCAGATTGAAGACTGGTGAAATAAACGCTGTAATCTGAAACGGTTGGATCCATTTGGAATTCTCCCGAAACAAGAACAGTGTCAGCTCCAGGGGCCAGTGTAGATAGCACAGGAGATGTGCTTTCGTATATCAGCGCTCCTGAATTGTCATTCATCAATCGAGCGTTTAATGCAATATTCGATTGCGCATTTGTCCCGAAATTAAACACGTTACTTTTCAAATGAACTAGCGGGGCAAAGGCGCTTGGATACTGTGTATACTCCATCATTTCAAAACCAGTTGTATGGTCTGGATTGTTGAAATCGAAATCTCCGTAAGATGAATTCTCGATGAGCAAATCATTCGCAAAGCCTTGAACAATGCGAATGTCGTCGAGTTGCCAGAAGTAATACAAACCGTCATAAACAAAACGCAATTTTACATTGCTTTGATTACCTGCTGCCGCGGGCAAGGGCATGCGCACGGTTTGTGTGTTCGCCGTTGTAATTCCTTGATCGAGAATGTTCGTGTACAGGACTTCCCACGGACCGTTGGCTATGGAAATTTCAACGCTTGTATTTCCTAGATAATAGCGAATGTATTGTTCGAAAACAAGCGCAGTATTTGCGTAACCCGAAAGATCAATTGAGGCAGTGGTTAAGTAGGAAAGATGGGGGCCAGGTGCTTGACCTGTTCCGAAATTTTCAACAGTACACGGATTGGCATTGTTATCCCAGTAGTTTGAATCGAAGATTACAAATCCGTTGGCCGAGGTTGTGCTTGCAATGGCTTCGCCCACATTTCCATCGGGAAGACAAGAGCCTCGCGAACCAACGAGTTGATTAGGATTCGTTGAAGGTCCGCGGTATTCCCAA
>JBJOPP010000286.1:0-5625 GCA_046050685.1 Bacteroidota bacterium | reverse complement strand
GCGCGGTAATGATCACCAAAAATAAAGACGGATATTATCTCTACGATCCGCAACTAATTTCCATGGCAAGCATAAGTAATATGCTCGTTCAAGTTAATTTCTCGATTGGAATGAGATTCTAAGCGGTTAGCGAAGCAAGCGCAATTCCTGTCGCAACAGAGACATTCAACGAATTGGTTTGTCCCTTCATTGGAATGGTCACTAACTGATGAGCGCGTTTCATGAGTTGTGGATTTATTCCATCTTCTTCAGATCCCATAATGATGCACAAACCTAAATTCTGATCGCGCGATTTTTGAAATTCTTGAAGGCTTACTGTTGCTTTTTCAGAGAGGACGACAGAACCTATTCCAGATGCATGAAGGTAATCGAGCGCATCTAAAAGGTTTTTTACTTTACAAATATTTAAGTGCATGAGCGCTCCTGCTGAAGCTTTCAGAGCATCTTCGTTAATTTGAGCGGCTCCAACTTCGGGAACAATAATGCCCTGCACTCCGAAACATTCCGCAGAGCGACAAATAGCCCCGAAATTCCGAACATCAGTAACTCTGTCTAGAATAAGAAATAAAGGGGGCTCGCCACTTTCAATTGCATTTATAACCACATTCTCATAATCGGCAAAAGCTATAGGAGCCATAAAAGCAAGAACACCTTGGTGATTCGAGCGGGTTATTTTGTTGAGTTTTATTTCAGGAACAAGAACAAAAGGAATTTTTTCTTTTTTCAAGCGATCCTTCAACTGACGCAATTTGTCGCTGCGCAATTCTTTATTGAAAAGAACCTTGTCAATGTTTTTTCCTGCATCAAGAGCCTCTTCCAACGGATGAATGCCAATGATTAAATTCGTGTACGATTTTGAAGATGTTGTATTAGTTCTCACTTTGCAAAAGTAAGTCTTATTCGCGGAATACACGACCTTGTCGCCAAGTGTTTACTGCTTGCTCCCAGCTGGTGCGGTAAAGGGCATCTCGCTGAAGAATGAGTACATTGTCAGAGAGGTTGTCTTTTTGGTATCGAAACAAAAACGAAAACGACCCTGGGATGTTTTCATCGCCATAAATCCAACGTTCGCTCGACCCAACTTTTTCTACACGCGAGGGTTTTCCATAAATAATATAAATCATACCACGATCGGTTCTCCATCCTGGAACAGTAGTAGAGAAGTAGGTGTTGGAAGTGTTTACGCGTCTGAAGAAAATAGAAATAAGTTCTTTTGCCTTTTCTTCTGAACCTCCGCAGTCTTTCCAGAAATTACAAAAGCTAGTATAAGGGTCGCGAACGTTATAAATGTATTCGAATTCAGATTTGGAAGTGATGTAACGCAAAGGTGCAATAAGATCTTTCAATGCTGTGGTTGTCGGAAACTCTCCGTTTGAATACAAATAAAGCTGTGACGAATTTTTTGTACGAAAGAGATACGACTTGTTTTCCGCAATGAAATTGTAACGCGTTCCGTCGAAACTCAAATTCGTCAAACTGAAAGAAGTTGAGTCTGGAATTACGGGTGAATTGTTAGAGAAAGCGGGTGGGGGAAGATTCGGAATCTCGGTCAACGCGAACACTTCTACAGGCGGGTATTCAGCATTTTTGAATCGTGGGAAATCAAGGTGAATCGTGTCGCCTGTTGTAAGATAATGATCGTAAACGGGGGTGTTGCCTGAATTGGTAGTTACAAAAACATCATAAGTGCTCGGGCTTTCGGATTTGTATATCGCGAATTTTTTCTCATGCTGCGCTCTGCGATTGATGTCTTTCAGTCGAACAGTAACATCGTAATTTCCGAAAGGCATTGCCAAAGGGATTTCCTTTCTCCAAACTCCGGACTCCTGCATTTGGGGAGGAGAGTAGGTGTAGCGAAGTGTATCGGAAGGGTTCGAGTTCTTTTTAATAAAAATCTCTACTTCGAGTTGTGCTTTGAAATTTTCGTGCGTCGATTGTCTTGAGTAAAGAAGTTGATCGGCATTGAATTCAAGAAGGAATTTTGAACTGTCATTGCTCTGATGAATCATATTTACCAAGGGTTGGAAATAGAATTCATTCGCTCCAAATTGATTCTCACGAAGGTTTTTAGGAGCAGAGCATGAAAGAAAATGTGCTGCAATGAAAAATACAAGGAGCTTGAAAAAGTAGAATTTATTCCTCTGTAGTTTCTTCGTCTTCATTGTCAATCGAAGGTAAGCGTTTTTCGAAACCTGCGCCCGATTTCGCTCCCATAATTTTCATTTTTTTAGCCTTTCCAAGAAGATTTCCTTTTCCAGTTTTGAGTTGGCCCATAGCATTACTCAATGTATTCTGAGCTGTGGTAAGGTTGCGTTCGAGGGTTTCAAGAGAACTCACAAATCCTTCGAGTTTATCTATAAACGTTCCCGCTTCTTTCGCAATGCTTTCTGCATTTTTAGATCGTTTTTCTTGCGCCCAAATGCTGGCTACCGTGCGAAGAGTGGCGAGTAATGTAGTGGGTGAAACGAGTATGATATTTCGTTCCCAAGCGAAAGAGAATAAATTAGTGTCTTCGTTGAAGGCCGCGATCAGAGCGGGTTCAATGGGCATGAAGAGCAAAACAAATTCAGGAGTGGTGAGCTTATCGGCTGACTCGTACTTCTTTTCACTGAGTAACTTAATATGGCCGCGAACACTTTCAATGTGCGCTTTCATTGCGACCGCTTTTTCCTTTTCGTCTTGTGCGTTCGTGAAGTTGTTGTAAGCCACCAAGGATACTTTAGAATCGACAATGATGTGTTTGTTTTCAGGGAGGTTTACAATGACATCTGGGCGAATCGATTTTTCATCGTCGTTGGTGTCAGTGTGCTGAACAATGAATTCTTTCCCCTTTTCCAATCCACTTTTTTCAAGGACAGACTCGAGAATCATTTCTCCCCAATTTCCTTGCGTTTTATTGTCTCCTTTTAAGGCTCTTGTTAGATTTTCGGCATTTGTACCAATGTTCGAACTGGCCTCGCGAAGGTTTTTAATTTCGTTTTCCAAACGAGCGGAACGGTCGACATTCTCGAGTTCAGTTTTTTCAAGTTTTGATTTGAATTCGTTAATGGTTGTTCTCAGCGGAGTGAGCGTTACCGAAAGATGCGATTCATTTGCTTCATTCAATTTTTGAACGCGTTCTTCAAAGATTTCGTTGCTTAAATTTCTGAATTCAACTTTGAGGTTTGCTTTCAAATCGTCCATCAAAAGTTTTTCAGATTCTAACGCTTTATAAGCGGCCTCAAGTGAAGTTTTATTGGTTGCTATTTCTTGAATGAGCGATTCAATGCGCACACGCATGGTGTTCGATTCAGCTTTAGCGTTTTCGAGTTCAGACTTATAGAAGGCTGCGTCATTGCTCGTAGGAGTTGACTTTCGAGTGAGTAAAAAAGCGAAGGAGGCTAGGGCAGCTCCAGAAAGAGCTCCAATGATTAAAGAAAAAGTATCCATTCCTCAAAATTACCTTTAGGTGGAATCGAATTCGGAATTGTGGAAAAGTATTTTTAGAATCGCGAGGAAAAGGTGATTCCAACGCGACCGTTTTTCAGTTGAAGTCCATTGTTTTCAATATTTCCAACACCGTATGTGAGAGAAACACTGCCATTGTCTTGCTGGAATCTAAATCCGATTCCGGTGTCGTAATTTGTTTGAGTGATGGGTTCTCGGATAAAGGCAACATCGCTAAAAACAAAGGTTTGAATATCTGCTCCCAAAGAAGTTCCGAATTCAAAATTCAACATGGCGTATTGAGAGGCGTAGATGCTTTCTTCAAGAAAGGCTCTGAGGTTTTTGGTTCCACCAAGTCTTACAATTTCGTTGTTAAACAGAGAATCGCTGAACAAGGCATTCAATTCCAAATTCACATTGGAGAAAAGTGTGCGGCCGATATTCCATTTCGACCAAGTTTGCGCTTTTACTGAAAATATTTTTTTCTGGGAAGTGCTGGATTCGTATTGAATGGTGCGGGTTCCTGCTAATCCTTCCAACAGAAAATTAATGGAATTTGATTGATTCTTGTTTTTAGCATATCGAAGCGAATAGGACTTATTCCTGGTATTCCCATACAACGCACTCGTTTGGAAATGTGTGTTAGTAGAGCGATTAACTGCTGCTGAGAAACCGTTCATGTCGTTCATTTTGGTAATAATCCGAAGCGAAAGATCGGTCGATGAAAAAGTTGAATCGCGCAGAAAGGAGTTGAAGTCGAATTGAAACCCAAGCGGAAGTCCTAGGGTAAATGGACTGCCGAGTTTGAATGCGAAGCTCTGACTTTTTGGTTGTGGGCGTTTCCAGTGAAGTTCTAGAATTTCGGCTTGTTTGAGCGCATTGGAGAGTTCAAGATCAATGTTTCCTGTTAACACAGATTTTGTAGAATTCGGACGAGGCTGCAAGGCTATAAGCGCAGCGATGAGGTTGTTTTTCTTGCGCTCGGTTTTTACGACAAGGCTAAAACTTTCTTTGTGAAATCGCACGGAAGTCTGTGCGTTTGATTTCAAAAACGATATGTTATTAAGCGCGGAAACAGAAGCTTTAATTTTCTCTTCACTATAGGCTTGGCCCAGCTGATAGTTGATGCAACGGTACAGAATTTTCTTGTTGAAGAGAGCCTGAGAGGTAATGACCGTATCGAGCACGACATACTTTTCCATAGCAACATTCCAAATAAACTCTTGTGGCTTGCGGTCGAGATAAAGCGTGTCCAATTCAATTTGGGCAAACGGATAACCGTGATTGTTCAGCCAAGACAATAACTCTTCAGGGTTTTTGTTTTTAGGAAAGGAAAGCGTCACACCCTTGTAGCTGTGAGTTTCTTGCGCGGGTTGGCTCCAAGAGGTGTGAAAGCAAATTACCAACAGCACAGTCGCGAATCTTACAAGGGTATGTTGATAACTGCTTTTCAAATTAAGATAAAGTTGATAGAAGTTTGAATTAGTTTTGAATCTCAATTGAATACCATGAAGAAATCTGCACGTGTTTTGTTTTTTGTTTTACTTGGATTAGGAATGTTCAGTGTGCAATCTTGTAAGAAGAAGCACGAGAAATGTTCAGCATACGACCAAGTTTCTCCACAGAAATAATCAATTAAACTCAAACGTTATCGTTTGTAGAACGTCCGGGTGAAGGCTTCGGCTTACTGGGCATGCGTGCGCGTATCGTTGTATTTTTTCCTTCATCAAATCGTCATAACCTAAATCAGGGAATGAGAAATGGATTTTTATTTCTCCCACTCTGCGCGGCGTTTGGCTCATTATTTTCTCTATTTCAGCCGTTACACCTTCAAACTTCCAGTTCCTTTCTTCAGCAGCAATGGCCATTGTTGTAAGAATGCATGTGGCTAACGAAGTGCAAAGTAAATCTGTTGGTGAAAAGCGTTCGCCCTTTCCTTTATTATCCAGTGGGGCATCTGTTTCAATAAGCGTGTTGCTTTGTTTGTGAAGCACCTCACAGCGTAAGTTGCCCAAATAGAGTGAAGACATTTTCGTCATGTTCTTTTTTTTTCAAAACTAACATAGAAGCGATGAAATTAGTTTTTATTGAATAGATATGTTCAACGCAGGTGCACTAACTTTGTGTTATGAAGCAATGGCCAATCGTTTTCTTCCTAATCCTGATAAGTTCAGTTGTCTTTGGGCAAGAGGAAATCAA
>JBJOPP010000285.1:0-4254 GCA_046050685.1 Bacteroidota bacterium | reverse complement strand
TAGAAAAACTAGTAATCGATTCTATTCTAGAAGGAACGCCGAAGCGTGCCGATGTGTATTGGTTCTTACACGTAGACCGCACCAACGAGCCTTATACCATGGAATACGAGGCGCAAGAATTGGTAGACGACTTAATCATTAAAGTGAACATTAAATTAGGCTTCCGCGTTCAAGCGCGCGTTCACAATTACTTCTGCTTTATTCTTCAAGACTTGGCAACGAAGAATCACTTCAATCGTTTGCAAAAACCTGAGCCTTACGGAGTTTACAACAACAGCATTGACGTGCGTTTCGTAGTGCTTCAGAAATATTTAAGTGTTGAAAACGAATTGGGCGTGAACGAAAACTTCGTTTTCGAGGCACATCAATTCCTGAAGAGTATTTCTCTTACAGATATCGACGCTTGGGGATTGGAAGAAAACAGAACCTCCGTTGAAAAGGTATCTATGGTTGTGAAGTCTCGTGAGCGCTGTCACTTGAACATGCGTGGACACAAGGCTCAGTCGTAAGATTTACATCATCTCAGAAAGCTCTAACCAGCGCATGGTTCCATTGTCTATTTGATCTGACAATGCGCCAAGTTCTAGTGCAATCTTTTCCATCTGAATATGATCAGTGGCTTTTAAAAGCTCGGCTTCAAGCTGGGCTTTTTTCTCTTCCCACAAAGGCAAATTCTTTTCGAGTGTTTCGAATTCGTGTTTGTCTTTGAACGAAATTTTTCCAGCCGGTTTTTTCTTTTCTTCTTTGATCGGAGGCGCAGGCTCTTCTTGCTTCTTTGCTTCGGCAAGACTTTCGCGCTTTGCTGAAGCTTCGCTTAACACGGCGCGGAAATCAAGCGTGCTTCCCAATAGATCATGCACATTTCCTTTTCCATCTAAAAGAAATAAATGGTCGACCAATTTGTCTAAGAAATATCTGTCGTGACTTACAATAACCAAGCAGCCGGGGAAATTCAATAAGTAATCTTCCAACGCTGAAAGCGTGAATACGTCTAAGTCGTTTGTAGGCTCATCCAGAATCAAGAAATTCGGGTTCTTCATTAACACCAAAAGCAATTGCAAACGTTTGCGCTCACCACCGCTGAGTTGATCAATGCGGTTGAAGTGCATGTGCTTCGGGAATAAGAATTTCTCGAGCATCTGTGAAGCACTAATGGTCTTTCCTTTTGCTAATGGAATGTAATCTGCAACATCTCGAATACATTCGATGAGTCGTTGTTCTGGTATTAAGTTGGAAGAAGACTGCTCGTAAAATCCGAACACCACTGTCTCTCCGTTCACAATCTTTCCGCCATCGGGTTCCATGCGCTTGGTCATGAGGTTCAGGAAAGTCGATTTTCCACAACCGTTTCTACCAATGATACCAATGCGTTCATTCGATTTGAAGACATAATCGAATCCGTCCATTACCGTTGAATCGCCCATTGACTTCGTGGCTTTGATGAACTCAACCACTTTGGATCCCATGCGGGTGATGTTAATCTCAAGATCAAGCTCACCATCTTCTGGTTTGCGTTTCAGTTTGTCTTTCAACTCTTCGAAAGAGTCCATGCGACTTTTACTTTTCGTTCCACGGGCACGTGGCATGCGGCTCGCCCATTCGGCTTCACGACGAAATAAATTTAAATTCTTATCGCGTGAAGCAGCTTCAAGCTGCTCGCGCTCTGCTTTCTTTTCAAGATAATAAGAGAAGTTTCCTTTGTATTTGTATAGCTCTCCGTTTTCCAATTCAAGAATTTCATTCGTAATGTTTTCCAAGAAATAACGGTCGTGCGTTACCATGAACAACGTCATGCGCGCCTTCGTTAAATATTCTTCCAACCATTCAATCATATCTAAATCCAAGTGGTTGGTAGGCTCGTCAAGAATTAAGAAATCAGCTTCTTCCAACAAGACTCTTGCAAGTGCAATACGTCTGCGTTGTCCGCCGCTCATGTTTCCCATTTGTTGATTGAGATCTATGATATTTAGTGCGCCAAGAATTTGTTTCGCTTTCGCGTCGTAGTCCCAAGCATCGGCATGTTCCATCATGTCATGCGCTTCTTGAAGACCTTCGCCGGTTTCAATAGCAATGTCATAAGCGCGAATGGCCTTCGTCATGGCGTTGTCTGCTGCGAAGAGAAAATCGAGTGCTGTTCCTTTGGCATCGAACGCTTCGTCTTGAAGCAAGATGGCCCATTTGATTTCTTTGTTGAATGTAATACGTCCTGCATCTGGTTCGTCTTTTCCTGCTAGCATATGCAACAGCGTAGACTTACCTGTTCCGTTCTTCGCTACTAAAGCAACTTTTTGTCCTTCTTCAATACCGAAAGAAAGGTCGGTAAACAATTCACGAATACCGAAGGCCTTCGACACATTTTCAACTGATAATACATTCATGGCGCGAAGTTCGTTGAATTTGTTCAATTATAGCACAAGACATTCTAGCGCAATTGTGTTATTTTCGAAGAGTGAAATTTTACACCGCACCTTTTTCAGAAATTCCTTCAGCAAAAATGTATCGCATTCTTGCGTTGCGATCCGATGTTTTTGTGGTTGAACAGAACTGCGCGTATCAAGATTTAGATGGAAAGGACGAACAATCCCATTGGGTGTGGGCGGAAGATGAGCAAGGCGAGATTCATGCAACAGCGCGATTACTTCCTGCTGGGATTTCATACAAGGAAATTAGTATCGGTCGTGTTTGTTCATCGCTGTCGTCAAGAGGAACGGGTCTTGGGAAAGCGCTCATGAACGAATGTCTGGAGCAATGTGAACAGATTTGGGGAAAGCAAACCATTACCATTTCAGCGCAACAATATTTGTTGAAGTTTTACAATGAATTGGGATTTGTAGAAGAAGGAGAGATGTACTTGGAAGACGATATTCCACATTTGAAAATGAAACGCAGCGCATGAATATTTCAATAACGAAATATAACATTCACGAGTGGTTCATGGCGGCTGGCGTTTTCTGTATGAGCGTTTATTCGAAAGGGGTTACCGTGTTTTTTGCAATGGCCTTTTTAACCATGCTCGTTCAGATTTTTTTTGGTGGAAGGAAAATGGAATGGAAAAGCTTGAACGGATGGGCTTATTTGTTTTTTGGAGTTTTCTCGGCCTTCTTACTTTCAGGTATTTGGAACGACTGGAATTATAAGACAGCGCTGTCTGAAATTGAAACGAAAATTTCCTTTGTCGCATTTCCACTTTTGTTTTTATTCACTTCGAAAAACATTCTTCAGTCGCAAAAGAAATTTCAGTGGGCACTTGTTTTTGGAGGAGTGTTTTTTGCATTGCTGTGTCACGTGCATGCGGTCTTCGGTTTTTTAGAAACGGGACTGTGGGAAGAGTTTGTCTATGGAAGACTTTCGTGGACATTTCATCCCACATATTTAGGATTTTTCTATTTGCTTTCGTTGGTCTTTTTAGCAAGCGAATTTTTAGACTCAACAAACAATCGCAGTTCGAAATATTTGTTGGCGGGAATTGTTTTCTTTTCGTTGGAAACCGCATTCATGGCTTCGCGCGCGGGATTCCTTGCGCTGTTTTTGTTTTATGCGGTTTTTGTAATTTTTGTTTTTAGAAACGGGAAAGACAAGAAAAGAGGAGCGTTGGTTATCGCCTTTTCAATCATTCCTTTTTTACTCTTATTTTTTGGTTTTTCACCTATTTCTGGAAGAGCCAAGGAGGCGGTTGAAAATTCAAAATCAATTTCAGAATCGAAAAAAGAAGAGAAGGTCGCGAGCACAAGCGAACGCATCGTCAGTTGGGAAACCGCTTGGGACATTGCGCGCGACTATCCCTTGGGCGTCGGAACGGGAAACTGGAAATCACATTTCACCGAACGATATACCGCAAGGGGTGCAAAATTTGCTGCAGAGCATTCGCATCCAGCGCACAATGCATATCTGCAAATTCTTGTTGAATGGGGATGGGCTGGTTTAATGACATTATTGGCTTTATTGCTCCTTGGACTCAGACGGTCTTGGCAGATGAACGATCTGTTTTTTTTGGTTTTCGTCCTTGGAGTGTGTTTTCATTTTATTTTCGAGAGTATGCTTGAACTTCAGCAAGGCCTTGTTTTTATTGGCTTTTGGATGTTTTTCTTGGTCCATCGCAAGCGTGATTCGAAAGTGTTTGAGGTCTAAAAATTACTATTAGGACAAGTCCTTTATTTTCCTTAAATTCGTTGCGAAATTTATTAAAATGGCAACAATTGAACTGAAGTTACCCAAGATGGGTGAGAGTGTCGCAGAAGCGTCTATTTTGAGTTG
>JBJOPP010000284.1:0-4288 GCA_046050685.1 Bacteroidota bacterium | reverse complement strand
TAATCGGACACCAGAATTTTTCCCGCATGCAAAGAAGGACCTTATTTCCCGAACAGCCGTTAAATAATTGTTTTATTTCACGAATCGTTCCCGACATCCGTTGCTCCGCAACATTCGCCCTTCTGCTTTATTGAAGTTTCAGAATGCCTTCAATAGAGAGGTCCTCATCAATCAGGGGCCAGTGAATACCATAACCAGAAGGTGAGATTTTATAAAACATCCGTTGATATTCGCCGGCTGATTTCAATTTCAATGAAAGGGAATCAAGCGCAACTTTAATGTCATTTCCATCGATGTTGAGATAGATGAAATTTTGATCAAAACGAATCGAGTCTATTTTGTGTGTTGCAATCATGAATTATTTATTGAAATGATTATTCCAAGAGTCTACAATTAGGTCGTCACAGACATCCGTTGCTCCGCAACATTCGCCCTGTGGGCATTCGTCTCCGACATCCGTTGCTCCGCAACATTCGCCCAACGGGCATTCGTCTCCGACTATCGTTGCTTCGCAACTTTCGTGCTTCCGCCAAGGAACAAATGCGTCAACGAAATCACAAATGACAACCACAATGCCGACCAAAAACCATCGATCTTAAATCCTTCAACAATTTCTCCGGCCATGAGCAGCATAGATGCGTTAATCACCAACAAAAACAATCCCATCGTAAATAATGTCGCAGGTATGGTGAAAAGCACCAGGATAGGCTTTACGAATTTGTTCAGCAGCGTAATGACAATAGCGCTAATGATAACGGTTATTGACGAGTCTACCGAAAATCCATCGAGCAAATAATCGCCAATGAATAAGGCCAAACACGTAATCATCAATTGAAAAGTGGTCTTGAAAAAGCCGTTGGGTTTTTGTTCCATAAAATTATTTTCAGTATGCGAAGTTCGAAAAGATGAACAGGAAATACCTCTTTCTTTTCGAAATTTCTTTTCTTTGTCAATATGAAGAATTTCTTGTCTCGCTCTTTAGTCGCTGCTTTCGTTTTGGTGGTTCATTCTGCAAGTGCCTTTCAGTTTCCCGCAGGAACCGTTTGGTTCAACACAGATTACCAATTCAATACAGATCTGCTGAAAGATAAATTGGTGGTACTCGGTTGTCTTCAACCTGAGGAAATTACAGGCATTGGCGCAATGGTAGACCTTCAAGAAGAATTTCTTACTGTTCCGCAAGTGCAACTTATTACACTCATTCCTGCGCGCGATCCGGCATATAGTCGCCAAGAGATATTCGACTTCATTCAACAAAACGGAATCAGTCATCCCGTTGGAATTGTTCCGAATTGGGGAGATATTCCTATGATCGAAGGGGCGCGACTTCCACAGTTTCTTGTTTTCGAGAAAAAGATGAAAGATTCTGTTGTGGGTATCCAAGGTGTGCTCAACATGGAAACGCTTAGCGCATCTATAATGCATTGGGTGAAAGCAGATGTGAACAGTTATTCTTTGTGGCAACCGACAGTTACACCTGAACCTAAGCATTGGGCAAATCCATTGATTGAACTTCCAAACGACTTGTGCTATTTCTCCGGAGAACTAGCGGTTTCAGAACCAGCGCTCTTCCGAGTGAGCACGGTAAGCGAGGACGGATTAATTCAAAAAAGAATAGGCGGAGTTCGCGGATATGCAGATGGAGATATCTCTGTAGCGCAAATGAAAAAGCCTATGGGTGTCACGTTCAGCTATGCCGAACAACTGCTATACATTGCCGATCCGCTCAATCATGCCATTCGCATTTACGACAACGATCAACATGTCTTGTTAACCATTCTCGGTAACGGCAAACTACCCAACATTGAAAGTTTCGAGAAGGCAACGACTTGGAAAGGCGCTATTCCTTATCCGACCGATGTATTCATTCTGAAAAATAAAATCTACGTCCTTGCCGGAAACGATTGCAGCGTGTGGGAATTGAACACCGCCGATCAGTCTTCGAAATTAATTTGGAGAAGTGAAAGCAAAGACGCGCAAGGGAATGCTTTGAGCGCATTGTCCCTTCAATTCATGAACAAGGAATTTTATATGTTGAAGAGCAACGGTTCAATTTCGAAATTCAAAAAGAAAAAAGAACAGGTGGCTTATGCACCGGCAACACCGCTAAACAGAGCAGGTGGATTCACATTTTACAACGGAGATTTGGTGGTGAGTGAACCGTTTAATCACAAGGTGTCTTGGTTGGGCAATGTGAACAATAGAGCGGGAAGTGGTGTACTTGGATTGATAGACGGTGCGGCGGACACAGCACAATTCACGCGTCCGATGGCCTTGAATAAAATTGGAAGTGAAATCTTCGTGTGTGAAGGCGGATACGGCGTGCTTCGCAAATGGCGCATGGTGTCGAACGAAGTGAAGAGTTTTTATCCAATGGTGAGTCAAGAAGCCTTGTACTCCGGCGAATCGCCCAATGCGGGAGAGGCAGTGGCACTAGAGCCCATCACTGTTGAACCAGGAAAGACTGTTTTGAAATTGAGCATTGATGCTCCCGGATATTTTTTGTTGAATCAGGAAGAGAACGGTGTCTTCATTGACGAGAACTCTGGAGTGAGCGCTTCAGCGGAACAATTGACCGATGGGAAAATTAATTTGACATTAGAGGTGTCGGAAACGCGAACGGAGATGGGATTTATTCAATTGGGATTGCAATTGGTGCTGCATCCGGAAGATGCGCCGAAAATGACCTACTTGAAAAGAATGTTTGTAGTCTTCACCTATGAAATTCTTCCAGGAAGCGAACACGAGCAAGAGCTCGTTATTCATCCGTTCGTAAAACCGAATTAATCGTCGCCGCGAAGTCGACCTAATTCAAGTGCGGCTTCAGTATAGTCTGGCTTAATCTTCAAGGCTAGATTCAAATCGGCTTCAGCATTGGTTTTATCTCCTTTGCCTTCGTGACAAAGTGCACGGTTGTATGCGGCTTGATAATATCCTGGGTTTTTCTCCAATGCTAAATTGAATGCTTCAATTCCTTTTTGATAGTCTTTCAAATAAACCAAATTCACAAATCCTTTGTTGAAGTATGCCGCCGAGAAATTCGCATCAATTGCAATAATCTTGTCGTAGCATTGAAGCGCCTCTTGATAATTGCTTGGGTTTTTCACGCCTGTTTCTTGAAGGAAAATAGCCTTGTTGTAATACGGCTCAACTAGGTTCGGATGAATGTCAATCGCTGAATTGTAATATTCTTTCGCCAAAGGATTTCCATAACTCGCGCACACCAATCCCGCTTCCACGTAAGCGTCGTAATAACTCGGGTCAACTTCAATGGCGGTCTGATAAGAACTCAACGCTAAAGTGGTGTCGCGAACCTGACGGTAAAGGCGGCCCTTTAAATAGTAGGCGTAGGCCACGCGTTCATCTTGACGAAGCACGTTGTTAATTTGTTGAAGGGCTAACTCGTAATTGTTCAGCGCAATGTCCATAGCGGCTTTTTCAAGCAATCCCTCTTTGTGTTGAGGATCTTTTTCAATGCACTTTTGATAATCTTTATAAGCTTCAACCACGCGCTGCTGATCGAAGTGAATCTTTCCAGCCGTGAAATAAATGTCTGCTTTAGTGGAATCAATCGCTTTAGCGCGAGCAATGTCAGAATTCGCTTCAGCATATTTTTTCAGTTGTGAATAGTAACGCGCACGCTCAAGGTAATGCGCAATGTTGTTCGGCTCGGCTGTAATCTTGGCGTTAATGGCGCGAAGCGTGGTGTCTGAAGTCTCTTCCACACCTAAATCGGTTTTCGAATTGCAGCTTTTGCACGATTCAAAAGTTGAAGCAAATGCGCAAGCGAGCACAACGATAAAAACGGAAAGTGGGGTTTTGAGCTTTTTCAACATAACATTCAATTGAGCTATCAAAAGTAAGGTGTTCGTCTTTTCTTTTCGAGAAGAATTTATTTAACGGCCGTTTTTCGACCTTTGTTGAACATTAATTTCAGACCATTGGCATCCGAAGGCAAACAATTCGTTTCTAGTTTTTCATGGAATTCCGCTACGGTGGTCTTGCAAATACTCATTCAGTTGGGTTATACCGCCCTGTTGGCAAGGTTAATTGCGCCTGAGAATTTTGCGGTAATGGGTATTGTGTTGAGCCTAATGGGCTTCGCTGAAATCTTTTCGCAGATTGGTCTTGGCCCTGCGCTTATCCAGCGCAAAGACATTGAGCAATCGCACATCAATTCGGCTTTTACGACATCCTTGGGATTGGGACTGATCTTCACCTTGTCCTTCGTTGCAGCATCGCCCATGATTGCCAGAGCCTACGGCATTGATACATTGAAGGAAATCAT
>JBJOPP010000283.1:0-4840 GCA_046050685.1 Bacteroidota bacterium | reverse complement strand
GGGGGATAGAATTTGAATTTAGTTCTTCTGTCTTATTAAAGAGATTTATTCGAAAACTTTTTCCCCCACCTACTGTGGGGGCAATACTCATGTCGCCCTAAAGGGCTCGGGAACTGTTTAGTTTTTAATGCATAATTATAACTGCGTTGCTCCAATCCAGCTGCGAGCTCGCTCTGCGAGCGGCATGGGTAATGCCCCCAGTGAAGCTGGGGGATAGAATTTGAATTTAGTTCTTCTGTCTTATTAAAGAGATTTATTCGAAAACTTTTTCCCCCACCTACTGTGGGGGCAATACTCATGTCGCCCTAAGGGGCTCTGGAACTGCTTAATTTTTAATGCGTAATTATATCTGCGTTGCTCCAATCCAGCTGCGAGCTCGCTCTGCGAGCGGCATGGGTAATGCCCCCAGTGAAGCTGGGGGATAGAATTTGAAGTTAGCTCTATGTCTTATGTAAAAGATTTATTCGAAAACTTTTTCCCCCACCTACTGTGGGGGCAATACTCATGTCGCCCTAAAGGGTTCGTTAATGTGAGTTTCAATGAAAGATTTATTTCTCCCAGAGAATTCATAATTGGAATGGTGTTCTTTTTGATTTTGAATACACTTTTTCAATCGAGGGATTTCGGATTCCCCGATACTATATACTGAATAACCAATTTGCCATTCAAAATCTTTGAGGAAGTCTGCTTTTGTTTTCATCCAGCGTGATGAATTTGCCTTTAGTTTTTCTGCAAGTTTCATTATCGCAATTTT
Organism: Bacteroidota bacterium; assembly: GCA_046050685.1. GTDB lineage: Bacteria > Bacteroidota > Bacteroidia > Flavobacteriales_D > Sanyastnellaceae > CAIZGX01. Next base: position 4,086 of record JBJOPP010000283.1, on the reverse strand, counting down.
TCTCGAAAGGAAACATAGGATGTGAACGTGATCATAGTAACCTCCAATTTCAATACGTGGGCATTCCATTTCGAGACAAAGCCTGCCTAAGTATGTGTGCAGTTCATTTTCAATTTGAGGAAGAATAAAAGGCTGTCTGTATTTGGTTGAAAACACCAAGTGAATAGCCATTTGTGAGATTGATTTTGACATAAGTTTTTTTGACGAAAATCACTCAATCAAACCAGGATGTCAAGAAACAGATATGCGTATAACAATTCAGAGCTCGCTCTGCGAGCGGCATGGGTAATGCCCCCAGAGAAGCTGGGGGGAGAGAATATTATATTGAATTTTAACTTTTCTTCCCTTGAAGAAAACTATTCTTCGATCTCGAGAAGCACACTCAACAACACCTGCAACTCCCTAACCTTATCGGCATTGTTCTGAGAGATGTAATGATGACTTAGCGCGTTAATGTTGCGTGTAACAACATCGGCGTTGGAACATGGATCGAAGAAACGTTGATCCAAGGGTAAATGCTGACTGGAAATAAACTGCTCAATCTCTTCGCGATCGAGGATAGATCCTCCGGCCGCAGGATTGATATAGAACAAAATTTCGTCGGTTGCAGTTTCGCCTTCAGGCAATAACCACTCAGGCATTTGTTCAACATAACACAACAAGAAATGTCCTGGCAAATTCACACCGTAAATCGGCAAGTCTAAACTACGAGCCAACAACAAATACAAGGTGCCAATGCTTAACGATGTTCCCGTCTTGGTATTCAATACATCGAACAACGAATGAGGGGCATTTTGAATTTCACCCGACACACTGGTGTATCCACAAAGCTTAAATAAAATATGATTCACCACATTAACCGTCTCCAAGGCGGTTAAGCGTTCGTTCAACTCTAACCAAATATCCTGACGAAGTCTCGAAAACAAATAGGTAATCTCTTCACTCGGAACATTACGCTGATAATACTTGTTCAAGATTAACAAACCCTCCAACAAATCCTGCTCTCCCACTTGCCAATCTTTAATCGCTGTGTAAGTAGTTTTGTACTGAATGTTTGCAATGATTTCAGATAAACGCTGTAGCGCAAGCTGATCGCCACTTCCAATAATGAAGTGATCCTCTAACGTATGCAACACAGCTTCGCCCTTCTCGGTAATGGCTTCGCGAACCGTATTGAAGATTATTTCATCCGGATCGTCGAGCAATTGTATCAAAGCGTGAATATCAGATTGACTCATGTTGGGTGTTTAATTAACAAGGCCAAATCTATTTTACACTCATCGCGTTTACACAGCCGTTTTAAGTCTTTATTCACACTGAATTTTTAGTAAGTGGAAAACAGACTGACAGCTTGTCTCTATTATTCATGAATCTTCGTTGTGGAATAGCTGTTGCTAAACATGAACATGATTTTACCTCAAGACCGAACAAAACTTTTAGACGCTCTCTTTTGGTCTTCTCTGTTTATTTTACTTTTTATCATTGCCTTTTACGGTTCACGCTATTTGAATACCTCTCTTTCTGGACTGGGTGTTGAACCGCGCACATGGCAAGGTCTCTTCCACATGCCAACCATGCTTTTTATTCACGCCACTCCCGAGCACCTTTGGAACAATGTCTTGGCTTTCTTCATCCTAACAACCACCTTATTCTTTTTCTATTACGAAATCGCCATTCCTGTCTTCCTTATTATGTGGGTGTTTTCTCCCGTTCTTCTTTTTGTAATTGGAAGGGAAAACGTTCACGTCGGCGCAAGCGTTCTCATCTATGCTGAATTCGCATTCCTTTTCTTTAGTGGGATATTCAGAAGAAACCTAAACACGAAGCGAATCTCGATGGCTGTCGGATTTGTATACGGATACACCGTATGGTATATGTTCCCCATTGAACAGCAAGTGTCGTGGGAAGGACACATTAGCGGATTCATATGTGGAATAGCATTGGCGTGGTACTTCCGCAAGCAAGGTCCGCCAGAGCCGGTATACCGACATGAAGTAGAGCCAGAGCTTAGTGACGAGGATCCATTTTGGTTGGAAAACGTTCAAGGGAAATCACAAAACGAGACCTTATCAGATTCGAATAGTGAATAAGTTCATTCCTAACCCCTAATTTATTTCGAAACGGACTGCTTTATATTTGTCCAGTAAACTAGATTAAAGACAACACATGAAATTCATTGTCAACAGCCTCGGCCTTTTAAAACAATTACAATTGTTAAACGGAGTATTGAACTCAAACAATACCCTGCCAATCCTCGATAACTTCTTGTTCGAAATGAAACAAGATGAACTTACGCTTTCAGCGTCTGACTTGGAAACAAGCATGACCACGCGTATGGCCATTCAATGTAAAGAGGAAGGAATGATCGCCGTTCCTGCGAAATTATTGTTAGATATTTTAAAGAGCCTTCCAGATCAACCATTGACATTCGATGTTGACGGAAAAACTTTCGGAATTGAAATCACCAGCGACAACGGTAAGTACAAACTAACCGGACAAAATGGCGACGAGTTTCCAAAGGCTCCAGCAATGGGAACTTCTAAAGCATTGTTAATTGGTGCAGATGTGTTAAACAGAGCCATCTCTAAAACCATCTTCGCTGCAGGTAACGACGATATGCGTCCGATTATGTCGGGTGTGTTCTTCGAAATTGAACCAGAAAGCGTTCGCTTCGTGGCAACAGATGCTCACAAATTGGTGCGCATGACGCGTTCAGACATTGGCGGTGAATCAGCAGCATTCATTGTTCCTCGCAAGCCGTTGAACTTATTGAAAGGTGCTTTGTCTTCGTTGAAGTCTGAAGTGAACATGCAGTACACAGAGAACAACGCCATGTTCACGTTCGAAAACGTAACGTTAATGTGTCGATTAATTGAAGGGAAATATCCAAACTACGAAGCTGTAATTCCGAAAGAGAATCCATTCAAATTGACTATCGATCGTTTAGATTTCTTGAACTCAATCAAGCGTGTGAGCATCTTCGCAAACCGTTCAACAAACCAAGTAAGATTGAAGTTGACTGGAAGTGAAATTCAATTGTCGGCAGAAGATTTAGACTTCGCAAACGAAGCACACGAGCAGTTGGCTTGTACGTTCGTTGGTGACAATATGGAAATCGGATTCAACTCACGCTTCTTGCAAGACATGTTGAACAACCTAGATGCGAATAACGTTCATGTTGAAATGAGCGCTCCAAACAGAGCAGGTATCATTACTGAAGTAGAGAAGTCATTCGACAACGAAGACATCTTAATGTTGGTTATGCCAGTTATGTTGAACGGATAATTTCAATCAACTTAAAAATATTCAAACGCCCGAGATTCGGGCGTTTGTTGTTTCAGGACTTTTTTCATCTACCTTTAGAACTATGGTTACAAAAGAAGAGATTGTAAAAGACTGGTTGCCGCGTTACACCGGTACACCGTTGGAAGGATTTGGCGAATACATCTTGCTGGTGAACTTCCACAAATACCTCGATATTTTTTCGAAAGAGAATAATGTTCCTGTTATTGGTGAAGACAAACCCATGCAGACGGTCACAGCCAATAACATTACCATCATTAACTTCGGAATGGGAAGCGCCATGTGTGCCACCATAATGGATTTACTTTCTGCCATTCATCCAAAAGCTGTTTTGTTTTTAGGGAAATGTGGCGGATTGAAAAAGACTCGCATCGGCGATTTAATTCTTCCGATTGCAGCCATTCGTGGAGAAGGAACGAGTAATGAATACATGCCTCCTGAAGTGCCTGCACTACCATCTTTCCGCCTGCAGATGGCAGTTTCTGCGGCCATTCGTGCGCATGCTTGCGACTATTGGACAGGTTCTGTGTACAGCACGAACAGAAGAGTTTGGGAGCACGATGAAAAATTCAAACAATATCTAACCGATATAAAGTCAACCGCCATTGATATGGAAACCGCTACGTTGTTCACCGTTGGATTCGCGAACAAGATTCCACGTGGGGCGTTGCTCTTGGTTTCAGATAACCCTATGGTTCCAGAAGGAGTGAAGACTTCAAAAAGCGATGAAAGTGTTACCGTGAATTATGTTGCGCTTCAACTTTCAATAGGTATTCAAGCGTT